>JAQBWV010000319.1 GCA_027624335.1 Planctomycetota bacterium | reverse complement strand
TCGCCTGAACAGACGCCGCCGCTGACATGGAACGAAACGAAAAACGTGGTCTGGAAGGTTCCCGTGCCTGGTCGCGGACACGGATCTCCAACGGTCGTCGGTACACGAGTTTTTCTGGCGACGGCTGAAGAGGACACGCAGGTTCAATCGATGCTTTGCTTCGAGCGAACCACCGGAAAGCAGCTCTGGAAGACAGGACTCCACAAGGGCGGGTTTCCGAAGAAGAGCAACAAGAAAGCGACGATGGCCTCATCATCCGCCGCGTGCGATGGCGAGCGGGTCTTCATCAACTTCCTGCACGACGGAGCCGTTTACACAACGGCGATGAATCTCGACGGTCAGCAGCTCTGGCAAACAAAGATCACCGACTACATTCTGCATCAGGGGTACGGATCGTCGCCAGCGATCTATGGATCGACGGTCATCGTCTCGGCAGATAATAAGGCCGGCGGCAAAGTCGCGGCCCTTGATCGTCAAAACGGCAAACTAGTCTGGGAACAGCTTCGACCGAAGACTCCAAACTACCCGTCGCCGATCATCCTGAAAGCCGCCGGCCGCGAGCAATTGTTCCTGACCGGCTGCAATCTGGTGACCAGTTACGATCCGAAGACCGGAGAGAAGCTCTGGGAACTTGACGGCGCGACGACGGAATGCGTGACGTCAACCGTCACCGACGGCAACGTCATCATCACCAGCGGCGGATATCCGAAGAATCACATGTCGGCTTTCAAGGCGGACGGTTCTCAGAAGGAACCCGTCTGGGAAAACCAGTCGCGGGTGTACGTGCCGTCGATGCTGATTCGGGACGGGTATCTGTATTCGGTGCTCGATGCCGGAATCGCCGCCTGCTGGAAAGTCGACACTGGAGAAGAAGTCTGGAAAGAGCGTTTGGGCGGGACATTCAGCTCGTCGCCGGTGCTTGTCGGAGAAAACATTTTCGCGACCAGCGAAGATGGCCGCACACACGTTTTCAAGGCATCACCTTCGGGCTTTGAATCGGTGGGAGAAAGCAAACTCGGCGACGAAGTCTTCGCTACACCGACCATTTGCGGAAACCGCATCTACGTACGAGTCGCGCATCAGAACGGCGACACTCGCCAGGAAGTGCTGTACTGCCTGGGCAATTAGCAACGCAGATCAGGCTGTGCCTGACTCGTGCTTGACACTGCCGTCGGGGTCTAACAAGCTCCCAGTACTTCGCGATCGCGAGGTGTTCTGTCTTGAGCGACGGCGATGCAGGCTCCGCATCCCTGGCAGGATTCTCTTTTGCTTCGACACACTCAGAGCCTGCCGCAGACACAACAGAAAGATTTTCGTTATGGCCAGAGCATCGGCTCGACACATTCTCGTCCCCGACGAAGCAACCTGCCTGAAACTCAAGGCTGACATCGAGGGAGGCACTGACTTCGCCGCCGTCGCTAAAGAGCACTCAACCTGCCCTTCAGGCCGCAGCGGCGGCGACCTCGGTGAATTCGGACCGGGGCAAATGGTGAAAGAATTCGACACGGTCGTTTTCAACGAAGCGCTGAACACCGTCCACGGGCCGGTACAGACGCAGTTCGGCTACCACCTGCTGGAAATCACCAGCCGGACTGAATAGTCGCTTAAGCGACCGAGCTGACAATCCAAAAGAAAGCCCCGGCGTCCAGTTGGCCACCGGGGCTTTTTCTACTTATTTCTTTGCCTGCCTTACTCGTCAGTCACGCAGCCATCAGACGCGGACTTCACCGTTTTGATATAGCGGTAAAGTGTTCCGCGAGTCGCTTTGAACGGTGGAGCCGTCCAGACTTCTCGACGCTTCTGCATGTCTTCGTCGGAAACGTTGACAGTGATGGTGTTGGACTCGGCGTTGATCGTAATCGTGTCACCGTTCTGGACAAGGCCGATCGGACCGCCGTCCTGAGCTTCCGGCGTGACGTGTCCGACAATGAAACCGTGCGAGCCGCCAGAGAATCGACCATCCGTAATCAGAGCGACATCCTTCTCCAGACCGTATCCACAAATCGCAGAGGTCGGCGTCAGCATTTCCGGCATTCCCGGTCCGCCCTTGGGCCCTTCGTACCGGATAATGATGACATCGCCCTTCTGGATCTTCTTGTCTTCCAGGCCCTTGAGCATGTCTTCTTCAGAATCGAAACACCGAGCCGGTCCGCTGAAGTTGAGACCTTCTTTGCCGGTGATCTTGGCAACCGCTCCGTCCGGACAGAAGTTGCCCCGCATGATGCGGATGTGGCCAGATTCTTTGAGTGGCTTTTCGACCGGATGGATGATGTCCTGACCTTCGGCAAGGCCATCCAGAGCGGCCACGTTTTCGGCCATCGTTTTGCCGGTAACCGTCATGCAGTCACCGTTGAGCAATCCCTTTTCGAGCAGATACTTCTGCACGGCCGGGATGCCGCCGATGTTGTGCAGGTCTTCCATCACGTACTTGCCGCTCGGCTTGAGGTCGGCGATGTACGGGATGCGATCGCTGACCGCCTGGAAGTCGTCGATCGTTAGATTCACATCGACCGCTCGCGACATCGCGATCAGGTGGAGGACGGCGTTCGTCGACCCGCCCAGCGCCATGACAATGACCATGGCATTTTCGAACGCTTCGCGAGTCATGATGTCGCGCGGCTTCAGATCGATTTCGAGCAGATGCCTGATGGCATCGCCAGCCGCCAGACACTCGCCATGCTTCAGCGGATCGTCGGCCGGAATGGACGAACTGTACGGCAACGACATGCCCAGCGTTTCAATCGCTGACGACATCGTGTTTGCCGTGTACATGCCGCCACACGCTCCTGGGCCAGGGCAACTGTTGCGGACGATTTCCTGTCGCTCTTCATTGTCGATCGTTCCGCCGATGTACTGACCGTACGACTGGAATGCCGACACGATATCCAGCTTCGGATGCCGGTCCGAACAGCCCGCTCGGATCGAACCACCATAGACCATGATGGCGGGCCGGTTGACTCGCGCCATCGCCATGATACAGCCGGGCATGTTCTTGTCGCAGCCTGGGATCGTGATCAGGCCGTCGTACCACTGTCCGCCCATGACGGTTTCGATGGAGTCGGCAATCAGGTCGCGGGACTGCAGCGAGTAGCTCATCCCGTCCGTGCCCATCGAGATGCCGTCGCTGACGCCAATCGTGTTGAACCGCATCCCGAACAGTTCGGCTTTCTCGACGCCTTCTTTGACGCGTGCGGCCAGGTCAAGCAGATGCATGTTGCATGAGTTGCCTTCGTACCAGACGGACGCGATACCGACCTGAGCCTTCTTCATATCGGCGTCGGTCATACCCGTCGCATAAAGCATAGCCTGTGACGCGCCTTGTGAGGCTGGCTGTGTGATCCTGGAGCTGTACTTGTTGAGTGGTTCGGACATTTCGTTTCCTGTGGAGCGGCACGGCCGCGGTCGTGTTGTCTTCGTCGTTGTCAGACTCCGCGAGCAGCGGAGCGACATTTACTGCTGCTTGATGTCGTAAGCCGTGAGCCTTTCCATGTCTCGCAGGTAGAGTCGCCCGTTCGCGATGACGGGATGAGCCCACGTCGGGAATTTGCCCTGCTCCACGTCGAACATGCCTTTTTCGATGTATTCCTTCGGATTGGCCTCTACCAGTGCCACTTTGTTCTTTTCACCATAGAGATAGATGTGTCCGTCGGCGAATGTGACGGCTCCCTTACCGGCACTGCGATCCTGCCAGACAATTTCGCCCGTTTCGAAGTTCATGCAGATCAGAGTGTTGCTGCCTGTTCCGTAAATGAAACCGTCGACAAGTACCATCCCACCGTGGTGATTCTGAATCTTTGTTTCGAAGTACGCCGGTTCTGCGACAAAGCCGTCGTCGGACTTCGTCAGCCGAGCCAGTCCGCCGCCCGTTCCGTATGCCGATGCCGAAAACACCGCATTGTTGTGAAACAACGGCGTCGAGACGTTCGCCGTTCGGTTGGCAGACTTGTCATACGACCAGAGCAGGTCACCCGTTGCTGCGTCGAGGGCAATGACTCGCGGTGGTGCTCCTGGGTCTTTCTTTCCGCCAGTTCCGCCAGTAAATGTGATCACCTGCCGCACTCCGTGTGACTCGACAACGACCGCCGAGCAGTAGTGAGCCTTGTCGCCGACATTTTCGCTTCGCCAGATGACGTCACCCGTCAGCTTGTTCAGAGCAACGACCGCTCCGCCTGTTCCTCCGGGTGTGACAATGACTCTGTCGCCGTCGATCGTCGGGCTCTCGCTGAAGCCCCAACCCGGAACGCTGCCGCCAAAGTCGTCCTTGAGATGCTTCGTCCAGACGACTTCGCCGGTCTCGACTTTCAGGCAGGTGACATCTCCACCGCCGCCTTCCACATAAACGAGCCCATTGTCGACCGTCGGAGTCCCTCGTCCGCCGTCGCCTTTTCCGTGCTTGAACAACTTCGATTCGTGCGGAGGATGAACCGACCAGATGACCGAACCGTCTGACTCTTTCAGACAGAGGATGCGACCTTCACCGTCGACGTTGCCCTGCGTGAAGATTCGACCGTCAACCACCGCCAGCGATGAATAGCCATTGCCGATCGTGTCAATCTGCCAGTCGACTTTCGGACCGCCTTCAGGCCACTCGCTCAGCAGACCCTTTTCCTGCGAAAGGCCGTCGCTGTTCGCACCTCGCCACTGCGGCCAGTCGCCGGGTTTTGCAGCGAAGAGGTTCGTCGTCAGGGCCAGAGTGGCCACGGCGAGCATGGAGCGAACGATGGAGTAATTCATGGCGCACCTTCGAGGCAGGATACTGGGGTGGGATTGCCGCGGTCGTCGTGCGAAGCGGCTCATTGAGGAATCAGACAGCCAAACTCGGCTGATTTCTTTCGGACGAGCATTCTCACGAGAAACGGCCACGACTCGCAAGCGACGAGAGGTTGCAGGCTTCAGAGCCCTGATTGTGACCGCGTGAACCCTCACCTATTATCCCGCGTCTTCGCCAGAGTTTTGACGACATCAACCGCGACACTCGCATCCAGATTCGGCTCCACCATGAAAGTTCGCACGCGTTTCGCTCCCAGCCCGACGGGATACATGCACATTGGCGGAATGCGAACCGCGCTGTTTAACTGGCTTTACGCGAAGAAGCACGGCGGACAGTTCATTCTCAGAATCGACGACACTGACCAGCAACGGAACATCGACGACGCGCTCGCTCCGATTCTTCAGGCTTTCCGGTGGCTGAATCTCGATTGGGACGAAGGCCCTGAAGTCGGCGGTGACTACGGACCGTACTTCCAGTCACAGCGAGGTGATCTTTACACGGCGGCTGCCGATCGTCTGCTGGCCGAAGGCAAAGCGTACCGCTGCTTCGATACTCCGGAAGAAGTTCAGGCCGACAAAGAAGCCGCTCGCGAGACCGGCAAACCGCCGGAAGGCATGCGACGGTCACTCGCACTGAGCGAAGCCGAGATCCAGCAGAAGCTCGACAACAGCAATCCCTGGGTGCTGCGTTTCAAAGTGCCGCAGGATCGAAAGGTTGAAATCGAAGACGAAATCCGCGGGCACGTCGAATGGGACGCCGCGCTGATGTTCGATCCAAACATCATGCGTTCCAATGGGTCGCCGCTCTACAACTTCGCGACGGTCGTCGACGATGCTCAGCTCGATATTACGCACGTCATCCGCGCTGAAGAACATCTCACGAACACGGCGGTCCAGGTGCTGCTGTACGAAGCGCTCGGAGAACCAGTTCCGGCGTTCGCGCACATTCCGTTCGTGATGGCTCCGGGCACGAAGAAGAAGATTTCAAAACGCGAAATCGACAAATACCGCAAGAGCCCTCAGTTCAAGATCCTGTTCGATCTTTCAAATTCGGTACTGCCGCAGATCGGCCTCGACGAGGAAACTCTTAACCCGGTGATGGTCGAATTCTACGAACAGACGGGATTCCTGCCCGCCGGCCTGTTGAACTCGCTGGGGCGAACCGGCTGGTCCTTCGACGAAACCACCGAGTTCATGTCGCTCGAATTTCTGATCGAGAATTTTTCATTAGGCAGAGTTGTCAAAGCGGCGGCGGCATTCGATCCGGAAAAACTGATGAGCTACCAGGCTCACTGGATGAACGAGCTTTCGGCCTCTGAAAGAGCCGAACGCTGCACGCCATTTCTGCAGAAGGCCGGACTGCTTTCTGCTGAACCGTCAGATGCAGACCGGGCGAAACTCGCACTGGTGGTTGAGTCGCTCGGTGACCGCATCAAAGTCGCCAGCGACATCCTGACGTACGGCTACTTCTTCAAGAACGAAATCGAGTACGACGAGAAGGCATTCAATAAGCGAGTCGCCAAGGGCAATGTTCCTGAACTGCTGATCGAGTTCCGCCCGGTTCTCGCCGAACTTGCTGATTGGACGCTCGAATCAATCGAAACCGCGCTGCAGCAGTTTTCCGAGTCGAAAGAAATCGGAACTGGCCTGCTGATCAACGCGCTGCGAATCGTGTCAACCGGCTCGCCCGCTGGCCCAGGCGTCTACGACTGCCTGGTCATTGTCGGCAAAGAGACCGTGCTGACGCGCATCGAAACGGCAATTGGGAAAGCCACGGCGGGTTAACTCAACAGCCTGTTGAATTGACGAGTGGCTTTGATTTCCGTGTGCCAATGGCTCTGCCAGTGT
>JAQBWV010000318.1 GCA_027624335.1 Planctomycetota bacterium | reverse complement strand
AAGCAACACAGTCATCAACCGGAACTTCTAATTGTCGCCAGCCGGGAAAACTAATTGTCGCTACACAGGCGTACTTCGCAAAGGACCAACTGTGAAGTACGCCTGGCTCAACCAGCACCGCAGCGAGATTCCGATCACGGACACGTGGCAGACCCTGCGACGATCGGCGGAAACGATGTTCGCGATGCAGTACCCGCAAGCACGTCGTCAGTGGCTGGATCGGGCACAGCGTCGCAGTTTCATTGAAACACTACGTTCAAACGCCAGACGCTGTTTTCGAAGCCGCCGCCGAACAGCCATCGCTGCGCGCAGCGAAAAGCGCAGCGGTAACGCGTCGCATCGACGGAAATTGCTCGCAAATGGCAGAAACGGATGATCGGTGGAACTCCCGTCCTATGCACGAAAAAAGCCCTGTTTTCCAAGGAAAACAAGGCTTTTTCGAAGTGGGCGGAGCCGGAATCGAACCGGCGACACCAGGATTTTCAATCCTGTGCTCTACCAACTGAGCTATCCACCCCTTCTTAACTTAACGCCTGCTCCCGTTTCCGCAGACTGATGGCGAATTCTGCTGGTTTGGTGACCACAATGCCACTCGCAGAGTTCGCCGAAAGAGCTGGATGAACAGAGCCGACGCTAGCAATCTGTAGACTGTCAAACGACTTGCGCCGATCTTAAAGACCCGGAGAGGCGAAACTCTAGCCGATGGTCTGCGCCCATGCAACAGTCGAATCCGCAAGTTTTGACTCGCCTCTGGAGTCGGTGGAATGTACTTCGAAGGGTGTCGACCATACCGGTTTTTCAGTCGTCCGGAGCAGCAGAAACGGTGGTTGTTCAGGTAAGCGGCTGGAGGCATGCCGCAAGCACAAGATGCACACAGCAAGCACAGCCGATTGGCGCTAACGCACTGACGGCTGTTGAGTACAGTCACAACACCACATGACCGCGTTTCAAGCGGTGGCACGAGTAGCCCGAGGTAACTTTGTCTCAGCGATAAGTCGGCAGCGAATCCATCGCAATGGTTGGCTGCAACTGCTGGGGATAGGCGACCTGTGCGGGTCCATACGGGGAGTAGGCAACTGGTCCCTGAATAACCCCTGGGTAACCGGTCTGAATTGTCCCGCCGCCGCTGTTGTAACCGGTGGGTCCCATTCCTGGAGCACATCCTCCGGTCGGGCAACCGCCAGAGCAACCTCCGAACGGAGCGCCAAGCCACATGCCTGGCCAGCAGCAGCCGCTCAACAGTGAAACAACACAAACACTCGCCATCGAAAGAACAAGGCGTTTCATGGGAATCCTTTCCGCAAGATTCTGGATGGGACCGCAGCATTGACAGCCAGCCAGCGGCGGAAATTCCACCGGCGGTGTCTGTTGCAGTGAGAGCAGCTGGAAACAGCGTCTCGGAAGGGAAATCAGAGGGGTGCTGATCGGATACTTGACCGGGCCGACCAACGGGTTGAGATGAGAAATTAGGCGGAATTTCAGAACGGGTCAAGATGAGGTTTTCTGCCTGAAAACCGTAGAAATCTCCGACGCCCGAAATGAAGCGGGGTGTTGTCTCAGAAACGGGTTGCTGCCTGTCTGTCGCGATTCCTGACACTGACAGGACTGACTCGCCTGAAACTCTGAGCACCTTGAGTTTGAAACAGGAGAGTACAGAGTGACGAGAGACAGGAATCGAACGCCGCTCTGTTTCTTCTTCTGGTCGTTTTTCTCTGATCTTTCCCGTTAAACGTAATGAGCCCCGCCTTAGCGGTGCGATTACGACTCATGGCCTGCTACGACGCTGTTCCTGGTGCCGAGCGATGAAAGTGGATGTGTTTCCACTCGCCGTTCTGCTTCTCCCAGATTCGAGTTTCTTCAAAAGCTGAAATCGGGACCGAACCATCGGCAGCGATTCGCTGAGAGACTCGGACGTAGGTGATCACGGCTGCGTCTCCGATGACTCGAATCAGTGGTGAGCTGATCGTCGACAGCTTTGGGCGACCGGGTGATTCCATGTCGAAAAAGAACTTATGGAACGGTAGACCCTGAATCACGTTGCCGCATGACTCGGGTTCGAATGCTGTCAGTTGTGGGTCACACAGTCGTGTGTACGCAACCCAGTCCTGCTGATCGATTGAGTTCAGCAGTTGCTGCGACAGTTCAAGTAATTCTCGTTCGGTCTGTTCCACGATCTTGTCACTCCCGTGAGGTGATTCTGTAAGTTGGCTCGCCGAAACGTCCTGAGCGATGTGTTCCCCAGAAGCGAACGGCGCTGACGCGTGCGGAATCTGCAGCGACGACTCGGAATTGTCAACGATTCGCTTCACGGCTGTTGTCTGCGAGTCATTTAAATCTGAGGGCCAGGACCGGCCCGAACAACGGTCATCGTCAAGTTTCGTGCGGCATTACAATCCGCATAATCGTTCAAGTCGATGAACGCCGTCGGTCGATGAGATGGAGTTGGGCGGCGTTCTACCGGGACGCTGTCGGTGTGTCGATTTCCAACATCCTTTCGGGAGCGCGATGTGAGACGGCAGCAGCGTCAACGTCCGATGCGACTTTGCGGATGGTTGAGCGAAGTGGCACATGGTTCTTCGATGGCCGAGCGTCCTGGCGGTTTGATGATGCATCCTCGCGTTGCCATTTCTGTTTGCCTGCTTATGGTTTCTGTGGCTGGTTGTTCTCGAGAGTGGTACCGCGATCAGGCGGATTGCGAAGTGGCCACTCTGATCGAGGAGAAGTCGACTCGGGCATGGGATGTCCCGTTTTCGGGAGTCGAGATGGATCCCCGCAGCCGTTTTCACGACCCCTACAGCAACGTGAATTCTCCGATGCCCCCGGACGATCCTGCGTCGCACAAGTTGATGCACTACGTCGACGACAAGAAGGGCTGGGCTCGGTGGCATCAGAACGGTGATATTTCTGACCTGGAGAACCCAGCCTGGCGGGAGCTGCTGGGTCAATACGCTCCGGTCGACGAGAACGGCGACATTCGGCTGAGCCTCGATAATTCACTGCGTCTGGCACGAATTCATGCTCCCACGTGGCAGAGTCAAATTGAGACGTTGTACCTCTCTGCGCTCGACGTCAGCACCGAGCGGTTTCGTCTCGACACCCAGTTCGCCGGGGGATTTGGTTCTGGCGGACGCTCCTTCTTCAACTCCACTGATGTAACGCTCGCTGGGAGCAAAGCTAACGGCGGAAGTGCCTTCGATGTCAACAACGCCACAGACATCAAACTGCGACGGCGACTGGCGACGGCCGGCGAACTCGTGGTCGGATTTGCGAATTCATTCATGTGGACGTTTTCGGGCAGTGATACAAACTTCGCGATGTCGGCACTGAGTTTTTCTTTGATGCAACCGCTGCTGCGGGCTGGTGGGCGGCAGATCGCTCTGGAGCAGCTCACGATTGCTGAGCGGACACTGCTGGCCAACATACGGGCGATGCAGCATTTTCGACAGGGCTTTTACACACAGGTGGCAATTGGCGAAAACGGCACATCCCGACCGTCGCGGCGCGGTGGATTTCAGGGTGGTTCTGGCTTGTCAGGTTTCAACGGGCAGGGGTCCGGCGGATTCGGCGGAGTCGGAGACGCGACCGGTTTTGGCGGCGGCGGGGGCAGTGGCGGGGGCGGCGCTGGCAGCAATGTCATTTCCGGGTCGGGCTTAGCTGGAGGTGGGGCAGGTCAAGTGGGAGGCTTCATCGGTTTACTTCAATTGAATCAACAGATTCGGAATACGGAATCGAGTCTGGCTGCGCAGGAGCAGACTCTGCAGCTGCTGGAAGCACATCTTGATGCGGGACTGATCGACATCGCTCAGGTCGACCAGTTTCGACAGAGCATCGAAACAGAACGTGCCAACCTGTTGCAATCACGTAACGGAATGCAGAACCAGTTGGACAGCTTCAATACGGGCACGCTGGGACTTCCACCAAATCTTCCCGTCGTGCTGGACGAATCGCTGATCAAACAATTCCAGTTTCTTGATCCGCAGATCGCCAGTATCCAATCGGAACTCGGAAAACTTGTCGACGCGTTTGGGGAATTTGAAGGAGTCCCCTCCGTAGCAGATCTGAGCTTAACGCTTGAACGACAGCAGGGGTTGAGAGCCAGGATCGACGAGCAGCTTCAGAACGTCCGCGTTGAAATTGAACGACTCGAAGAAACGGTTGCACCGCGAGTGCTGACGATGACTGACAGCGAACAACGGCAGTTCAGACAGGACGTCCAGAGGCTGCTCGACAATCGAGACCAGCTGGCTCGTCAATTCGATGTGATCGCGACGAAACTGCAGGCGCAGTCGAATGACTTGACTGACGAGAGCCGGGAAGCAGCAGCGGCAACGGTCATTGCGACGAATGTTGCAATGGCAAACGTGCTCAGCGAGCTGACATTGATCGAAGCTCGCGCCCGACTCGAAGCGATTTCCGTCGAGTCCATTGAACTGACATCGGCTGAGGCATTGGAAATCGCTCGGGCCAACCGGCTCGACTGGATGAATAATCGAGCGGCTCTGGTTGATAACTGGCGGCTGATCGAATTCAACGCCAACCGCCTGGAGTCGAATCTTGACATCGTCCTGAGCGGCAACATGGGAACGGTCGGAAATAACGCGGTCCGGTTTCAGGCTCAGGACAGCACCGTCTCTGCCGGGTTGAGATTCGATGCGCCGTTCAATCGCCGAGTGGAACGCAACGACTTTCGCCAGCAATTGATTTTCTATCAACAGGCTCGCCGCCAGATGATTCAGTACGAGGATGGTATTAACCGTGGGCTGCGGGCGCTGTTAAGAGAACTGAATCAGCTGAGTGTGAACCTTGAGATTCAGCGACGAGCCGTTGCGATTTCGATCCGCCGAGTGGATCAGACGCGAGAGAATTTCAATAAACCAACTCCACCCGCCGCCCCAGGGCAGCCGGTGGCCCAATTCGGTCCGACGGCCGCCTTGAATCTGCTGACAGCGCTGTCCGATCTACGGAGTTCGCAGAACAACTTCATGAGCGTCTGGCTGAACTATCACGCCGACAAGATGAGATTGTTACGGGATCTCGGCATCATTCAGATCGACGATGAAGGAATCTGGATCGAAGAGTCCGTGCAGGAAGCAGTGTCTTCGGCAATGACTGACGTGGCTGTTCCGTTGCCACCTGAAGTTCCCGAGCAGTGGTTTAACACGCTGGATTCGATTCCGGAACCGGATGCTCCGCAGTCGGATGACTCGCTGAAGAGCAACCCGCCAGAATCTGAAGAGGGAGCCGCAGCAGGTGCAGTTCTCCCACAACGCGTTCCCGCGCCGACCGCAGAAGCCAGCACAGTTCAGCGTCTGTTCGGGGCGACGCTCGGTAAGCTGTTTGCGGGCGGAGGCAGCACAGCCGGTGGCGAAGGCCGCGAAGAAAGTGCGTTCACAGGTAACGAGCAGGCACGCGTGATTCCAGGGAAACGGGAACGCGGGTATCTCGCTGCAAAAGAGCGTCGGGAGAACCAACAGTTGGCGGGTTCGCACCGGCTCCCACTTTCCCCGCAGTCGGACGAAAGTTCTTCGGAGAAGCCAGCTGAAACGAAGATCGAAGATCCCGGCGACTTGAACATACCGAGAGGCGACATCGTTCGGGTTCCTGCCAGCAATGGGCAGATCCGCCGTGCTTCGTTTGCAAGTGCTGGTGTCGAGAGAACCGCTGCTCAGACCGAAACCGAAATCACGGTGCCCAGGACGCTCGCTCCAGCGCCGAAAAATCACGGTACCTCGCAGCCGACACTTACAGTCGAACCCGGCCAAGGCGTCTGGCGCGCGACAAAGAAGTAGATCCATCATGCCTGAATGCCCGAGGCATCGGTAACGACGAGCCAGGCAAAGATATAGGCGATGAGAAATCCGACAACTTCGCTTCCGGGAATACAACATCAGGAACGATCGGGACCTTGAACGCCGCTGCGATTAGATCCCGCTCTGCCACGCTGGGTGTTTGGCAAGGGATGAATTGAAGGATTACATATGAGGCTTTTTGCCGGTACGGAATTTGACCGACCTCCGACCTGCGAGAGTTGTGGCGAACTCGAAGAATGCTGCAACTGCCCGCCGGTGCCGACGGCGAAACTTGACCCGGGCAAACAGACCGCGCGGCTGGCAGTCGAAAAGCGGAAGAAGGGCAAAACGGTCACCGTCGTCCGGGGCCTGCCCACCGAGGGCAACGACCTGCCCGAACTGCTCACCAGACTGAAATCAGCCTGCGGAGCTGGCGGCACGCTCAAAGACGAGGAACTTGAAATTCAGGGCAACAATCTGGACAGAGTCCGAGACGAACTGAAGAAAATCGGCTATCGGATCAAAGGCTGAGCCGAGACGCTGAATGAATCCGAGACAAACAGCCTGCCGTCAATGTTTTTTGCATAGAGACTCGAGTCGTAAGCAAATGGTCCACCACTCAGGTTGACGCTTTTACGAATACAAACTCGTTGCACCCGTACCCGCCGCACTGAGTTGTCATGTGCCTCAATTCGAATCCTCGCTCATGACATGCGTGGAAGATCTCTTCCGGCTTCGCGACTTCAAACGGGTAGCCACCGACCCAGTCGACGATGTCATGCCACTGAGACATGCCGCGATCTCGTTTTTTTCGAGCCCAGTCGTTGAACGGAAGCGGATTCTGAAGGCG
>JAQBWV010000036.1 GCA_027624335.1 Planctomycetota bacterium | reverse complement strand
TGAGAGTAGTTGTACCGGGCCGGCGTCGTGAGTTGATTCTCAGCGTAGCCAGCTCCCGCCTGCCACCCGATACTCATTCCGACCGGACCCGTGAAACGGACCTGAGTGGTTTCCGTCTGGAAAGAACGTTGCGAACCCGGTCCTGATCCCATTTGTGGGCCGAACTGTGGACCAAACTGTGGCATGACGCCTGGTCCGGGACCATCCACCATCGGTCCAGGATGCGCCATCATGTGTGCCGGGGGCGCGACGTTCTCGCCCCTGTCCAGGATCTGCTGGCCGTCGAGTTGACAGCCTATGCAGACCACAAGAATCGTGCCGAGTGCCAGAAAATAGAGTCTCATCAGTTTGCCTCGCGACCAGAGTGCATAGTGACCCCGCTGGCAGGATCCCCTCTGCCAGCAATCACCAGACTGAATTGAATGTGAGAGCTACAGCTTTGCCTGCCGGATTCGTCGGCAGCCATACCGCAGCCAGAGTCGGTAATCTTGTGTTTCTGCTGATGCCGTGTTTGCCGTCGACCTTCCGGTCGGACTGGCGTTAAGATGGCTTTCCGAATGCTGCTTTGAGGTGATGTCGCCGGGAGATTTTCAGTGACATCGCCGCACAGCGTCCGGAGTGACGCCACGGAACAGCATCACATCCTCTTTTGTCGGACTGCCGCGACCGGAATCTTTGGCAAATCCGTTAATTTCGGAACAACATGAAAAGACTTCCCAAACTACCAATCGCCACATTCCTCATTGCAGTAACGGTTTGCGCCTGGATATCGCTGTCGGGAGCCGTCGGTCAGGACTCAACCAGCCCCACATCAGAGACCAGTGCGAGCGCGGCTTCCGATGGAAAGCCCGGACCGAAAACCGAAAGCGAATCCTCGTCCGATCGTCCATCAGTGGTGAGACGGAACGAGAAGTCGGGTGCTTCAGGGCTGGTCACATTGGAAACCGCCCGGGATCGGCTGATCTCATACCGCTCGGTGAAGGCACAGATGGTTGAGTCCGTCAATCTCGGACCCCGGCAGTTCCGCATGGAAGGAAGCTATCTTCAGGGAACCGACCTCAAACTGCGTCTGGAGTATGACCTGCAGGTTGGCAGCACAGAAGCTCACCTGCTGGAAGTCTGCGACGGGCAGATTCTGTGGACGCATCAGAAGATCGGTAACGAAGAGCGAGTGACTCGTCGGAATGTCCGCCAGATTCTGACTGCGGCCAGCTCGGCAGGAAAAACACCTCAGAATCTGCTGACCGCTGAACTTGGTCTGGGAGGGCTTCCCGGACTGCTGGCTGGAATTCAGAAGTCTGTCCAGCTCGAAAAACAGTGGGAACAGGACGTCAACGGCCAGACGTTTGTCGTGATCGAAGGTGGCTGGAAGAAGAATTTTCGATCGAAGTTCCTTGGCCCCGATCCCGCTGAAGATCAACCGCTCCCGCCATTCGTGCCGGACCAGTTGCGTATTTACTTTGAGCAGGAGTCGTTGTTTCCTCGCCGCATTCTTTACATGAAACGCGACGAAGCGGGAACACGCCGACCGATGGTGACACTGGACTTCGTCGAAGTGCAGTGCGACCTTCCCGTGGCAGAAGACGCCTTCGACTATGTTCCTCCGGAAAAAGGTGTCAGACCGCAGGATGTCACTCAGGCGTACATCAACCGATTCGCTCCGCCGGAGCAAAAGGCAACCCCGGAATCGTCGCCGGAAAAACCTGCGGCGGAATAAACGCTGATTCAGTCACACCGCATGTGAGCCCGCAAACGCCAATGTCCAGAAAACGCCGATGGACACCTCCAAAGTTAGATCTCCAGGCGACGCCGGATCATCCGACGGTTCCTAGCTGGATTGTGTCGATCTGTCTGCATGGCACACTGATGCTCTGTTTCGCGGCAGGGCTACAGAGTTGCGAACGCGGGCAGTCCGGGGCCAGCGATGAAGAGTTCCGCGACGTCGGTATTTACGTGAAGAACGCTGCCGATCACCGCGAGAACAATGTTGCAGAAGAGACACGTGAGCCTCCCGCTCCAGAACTCTCGCAAGCCAACACGGAAACGATTCCCACTGAAGCTGAACTTGCCGATGCGACAGCAAAAAGCCTTGCCAACCTGCCGAACAGTCTGGTCGAGCTTCCCCAGGCCGACATGGTTGCCGTCATAGGTTCGGGGCAGCCTCTCAGCATGCCAGCGCCCGCGACCGCGGCCAACGTGCTGCAATCCACAGACGGGGCGCCAGTCCCGACAACCAGTCAGTCCACCAAACACGGCGAAACTTCGTTCTTCGACATCAAAGCCTCTGGGACCCGATTTGTTTATGTCGTCGACCATTCCAGCAGCATGGGTTTTTACGGGCAGCTTCTTGTGGCAAAAGGGGAAGTCGTCGCCAGCCTGCAGAGTCTTGATTCAACACAGCAGTTTCAAGTGATCTTCTACAACACGCGATACACCGAAATGTCGTTAAGCAATTTGGCGCCGTCGTTATGGTGGGCCACCGACATTCGAAAAACTCAAGCCCGACAATATCTCAGTTCGGTCGGACCTGATGGCGGTACTGATCACATGCCCGCATTGAAGAAAGCGCTCAGTTATCGCCCGGAGCACATTTTCTTTCTGACAGATGCCGACCAGCCACAGCTCTCGGCTGCTGATCTCAACGAGTTGAAATCGATCAACCGCGGTCGCACAACGATTCACACCGTCGAGTTCGGTCGAGGTGGCAATCTGGAGGTCGACAACTTCCTGAAACGTCTGTCTCGAGATCACAATGGCAGCTACCGCTACCGCGACGTGACAAAGTTCGGTCACCGCTGAAATGTCGTCCCAGCGGAATTCACGACCGGTTGAGAGCGGGTGTTTGATGAGAATTGCAGTGACTCGCTTCAGCTCACTCCTGATGCTGCCGCTGTGTGTGCTGCTGATCGGCAGCCCAACAGCGTCGGCTCAGTTAAGCGACGAAGTCGTGGTACGAGGCTCAACGTCTGGCAGTCGAATTACGATTCGGTGCGAAATCGTTGACTACGATGGCCAATTCCTGACCGCGCGAAAGCCGACTGGAAACAACCTGCAACGGATCCCGTCGACCGATGTCATCACGATTCGAACGGCCCAGACCGAACCGCACAAAGTCGGCATCAAGGCTTTCGACGAGGGGCATACTCGCGATGCGGAAACTCACTTCACCGACGCGATCAAAACGGAACCTCGCGTCTGGATGCGACGGGAAATTCTGGCGTTACTCGTTCGCTGTGCCCTGAAACGCAGCGACTATCTGACCGCAGGAACGCGATTTCAATTGTTGTTCGAAAGCGATCCGGCAACACCACACATCAACCTGATTCCGTTGGTGTGGACCGACACCGTTGCTGAGGGAGAAATCCGAACAGCTGCGATCATGTGGCTGAACGATCCTGAACCGATCGCCAGGTTGCTGGGTGCCAGTTTGTTGTTCTTCGACGCCGGGCACAGTGTTGTCTGTCAAGAAACTTTGACCGAACTGGCACGGACGCCGGGTGAGCGAATTCGACAGCTTGCTGGTTGGCAGCGGCGGCGGTTACGAATTCGAAGTCGGGATGTGACGGAGTTCGACCTCGGGCGATGGGAAAGTCAAATCGAAGACATGGAGCCAGCGTTGCGAGCCGGTCCGTATTTTGTCCTTGGTCAGGGGTATCTGATTCGACAGGATTTCGATCTGGCTGCAGCAACATTTCTGAAAGTGCCACTGGTGCACGATTCCGAACATCCAGTCAGCGCCCAGTGCCTTCTCGATGCCGGGAGAGCCTTGAATCGAATCGGAATGCGTGAAGAAGCCGCCCGACTCTACAACGAAATTATCGATCGATACGGCTCTGCGTCGGTCGTCGAAGAGGCTCGCGGTGAACTGCAGCAGCTCATTGATAAAAAATGACAATGACGCAGTAGCACCCAAAGCTGTTCTGGAAACTGAGAAGAAACAAGTTCCCGGGTCTTTGTCAGGCGAGTTCCCATCGGTCGGTGGAACCAGCTCAGCCGTCGGCTACCTGGGGGTCGTTGCAGTTACTGGCCTGGCTGCCGGCAGAAGGCGAGCCAGTGTGGCGTCCAGATCCCTGGCCGCGATCGTCGTGGAGACGACCTTGCCGGCGGCGTCCACCAGCCAGATCTGCGGAATGTCGGTGACTCCATAGTAAACTGCTATCGGGTGCTTCCAGCCGCGGCGATCGGCGTCGGTATGGAAGATGGTTCTCCACCCCATTCGCGATTTTTCGAGGAATGCATCGATCGCTGTTTCGTCGATGTCGAGGTTCACTCCCAGAACCTGGAGGCCTTGAGATTCGTACTTTGCGGCGGCAACGATGATGCTGTCAGCCTGTTCGATGAACGGACTCGCCTGGGTTGACCAGAACACCACCAGTACCGGCGACCCTTTGAAATCGGCCACGGAGATGAATCCTCCGTCCAGCGTCGGGCCGCCAAGATCCAGAGGTTTGCCGATCAGATTCAGACGTCGGAGCGCCGGTATTGCCTGTTCTGCCTGCGGAGTGTCGGGATAATTCTGTTTCAGTGTTTCAAAACAGAGGATGGCCTCTTCTCGCAATCCGTGATAGTCGCACGACGCGCCGGCATCGCTCAGCAGTCCAACGGCTCGTTGTTGTTCCCCGGGAAATCGATCGGCAAAAGTTCGAGTCTGTCGCGAAAACTCCTGCAGCCACCGGATGTCCTGGTCAGCAAACCGCCGTGCGTTCGTATTCGCGAACCGAGCAACAAACCAGGCAGCTTCCGCAGCTGCCCGCGATTTGGGATCGCGCTGGTAGAGCGAATCGGCGTGGCCAAACAGTGCGTCAACGCTTTCCTGATCACCCTGCAGTGCCAGCTCCATCGTGGCGTCCATCAGCCGATGGACGGCCACATTGAAGACAGCTTCCTGCTCCTTGTCTTCGTGTGTCCTGGCGATGGCCTCAGTCGCCAGTGTGATGATTTCCTGATTTCGAACCCGTCGAGACTCACGCTGCTTTTCGATGTCGTCGGTTTCAGGAAACGGTTTCATACGAAGCTGCGTCATTTGTAGAACCAGCCACCGCGGTGAGCCTTTTTCGGGAGCCGTACTGGTTTCTCGCTGATTCTGTGCGCGGTCGACTTCGAGAGAATCGGAGACAGAACTGCTGGCAGAGTTGCCCGAGATCGACGCCGCCGGAAATGCACCAGGAGTCGACGTCTGTCCGGAATCAATGGGTGACGCGTTTGGTGGAGTCGCTGCAGAACCTGCCGACCCCGAGGGAGCCGAGTCGTCTCCGCAGCCGCAAATAATGGCAGCCAGCAGTGTTGCAATTCCTGCCAACCAGTTTCGAGCCACCACCATCGGTCTCCCCATCCCTTGAGAGTCACGTTTCAAACGTGATCCATAATCCTTCACGCAGCTGGTCCAGCATTGTAAACGATGGACCGTCCGCGACCTCTCTTCATTGGCGACACCGTATTGGCGCCATAATGGCCCCGCAAGCTAGTCCAGGTGAGCAGTCGAGAATGCGTACCTTCCCCGAAATCACGGGCCCAGCAACGGTTTGTAGTTCAATCCGTGAAACGGGAACAAGACGGAGTCTCAGGCAAAACCCGGCAGAGCAGGCAGCTGCATCGCTGTGCCGTCGGTCATGTTGCTGACCATCTCATCGGTACTTCGGGATTGTGATGAAACTTTGGATGAGCGTCAGCGATTGTCAACAGCATGATTCGCAAGTTTCTGGAGATTACCGAATCGCCAGGATCGGTGCTTTCTGAATTGTGACCGAACGGCGTAAAATGTGACGAGTCTTACGATTACCAGACCTGTAACTTTTGATTCAAGAAACCGTCTCGCTGCAGTTTCTTCCCCCCGGCGGAGTCACCGCGACTTGAACCCGAACAATGCCAGTCATCGGCAGACTGTGCCGCGATTATCGCGGTGGCAGGTCTGTAACGATTTCCAGAACTGACTCGAGGACTTTATGCCGCAGGAAACTCTTTCGTTCACAGAGTGTCTCAAATTCCAGAGTCAGGAGCAGATTCGAATTCTCTTCGGTTGCCACGACCAGCATCTCCGACAGATTCGCGACCGACTCGGAATTCACGTTGTCATTCGCGGGGATGAACTGAGAGTGAGCGGCAGTCCCGAACAGGTTCAACTCGGTCTGCGTGTCTTTTCCGATCTGAAGATGATTGTTGAAAAGTATGCGGATCTGTCGGCGTCGGATGTCGAATCAATACTTGGTCGCCACGGCCACGGTGCCTCGACCGAGGAAAAAGCTCAGCATCGCAATGACCGCCAGACTGTGGACGAGACACCGCAGAACGGCGTGCAGTCTCGTTTGTCAACGTCGGCATCCGCGAAACATCCAGGTGGAACACGGCCCCGTAATGGTCCAGAGCCCACCTCAGCCAGCAACTCCGGTTTCGATTCAGAGAACATCGACCTGTTCGAAAAGACGCGGCGAGTAAAGCCGCGCACAGAAGGTCAGGCTCGTTACGTCAATGCGATTCGCGAAAACGATCTGGTCCTGTGTCTGGGCCCGGCCGGATGCGGGAAGACTTATCTTGCCGTTGCGATGGCTCTGAATGCGCTGCGAACGGAGCTGGTCCGGAAAATCGTTCTGGTCAGACCAGCCGTAGAAGCGGGAGAAAAACTTGGGTTTCTGCCGGGCGATTTGCTCGCCAAGGTGAACCCCTATTTAAGGCCGTTGCTGGACGCCCTGGCGGACATCGTCAGCTTTGAGCAAGTCAAACGGTACATGGAAAACGATATCATCGAGATCGTTCCGCTAGCGTACATGCGTGGTCGTACACTCAATGATACGTTCATAATTCTGGACGAAGCTCAGAACACAACATCAACTCAAATGCAGATGTTTCTGACTCGAATGGGCGAAAACTCAAGGATCGTTGTTACGGGCGATCCGACTCAGGTGGACCTGCCGAATCACGTTACTTCCGGGCTCATTGACGCTGCAAATCGACTGCTGGGGATTCCTGGAGTTGAAGCGGTTGAGCTGTCTGGTCAGGATATTGTTCGTCACAGACTCGTCCGCGACATTGTTCGAGCGTACGATGACTCGCGACACACCGGCGGTGCCAGACACGACCGAAAGTAATCTGCAGAGTCGTCTGGCATTTGAACCTGGTGTTTTGATCCACGAAACAAGAGATACCTTTGAAGTACTCAGTCTCACGTCTTTCTCGACAAGGTCATTCTGACCGGACCGGCGTCTGAACCAATGCCGTTCATCGGGCACAAGCATACGCGTCGACATCGGACGTCGCGCCGTTCAATTGGAACGTCACAAGGGACGATTGCCCGAGTGACCGCGTCCCTGCGTAATCGCGCAGTTCTCGCTCGTCTGTCGTTGTGCCTGCTGGCGATTGTGATTCTGTCGCTGGTTGTGCAGGCCTGGAAAAAGCCGTTCGCGTGGCGTCAGGGAGACCGCCCTGACTACGGCATTCTGGCAACCGTGGATTTTCAGCAGGTCAACATCCGCGAAACGAATCGTCGAGCCGAAGAGGCCGTCAGCCGGGTGCCATTACATTTTCGACGTGAACCGCTTCCTGCCGACTCGTTGACAGACCAGCTTCGAGCAGATTTTCAGGTGATCGCCGAAAGCATGTCACTCGACGAGCTGTCGGCTGAATTTCGTGCGGCGTTTGGATTATCGGCCACCGATGTGAAGGACGGTGATTTGTCAGCCTCGATGTCGCCCGAGGCGGGATATGAGACACTATTCCGACTCATCAGAGCGGCTGATCAACCGTCTGGCAACGTGGCCGAGCAAGCTCGGATCGATCGCATTGAAGGACTGCTCGCGGAGTTCCAGCAGCTCCTGCAGATCATCGACCTGCCAGGAATCATTGACCCCGAATACGTTGCTCGGAATGAACTAAGTCCAGGCCAGCGACTGACTGTTGAGAATGACGACTCGGATGTTGAGATGATCGCTGGCGTTGGCGATGTCGACCTTTCCGCCATGATGAAGCCCGGCGGTCGAATTGCAGCAGCATGGGAATCGGTTCCGCTTTTGACGACCGTCCGACCGTCAATTGAAGCCTGGCTGACTCACCGCATCACGCCAACACTCAGAGAGGATCGCCCGCGAACAAACGAGGCAGAGCTTGATGCGCGAAAGAACGTCAAGGTTGTCTATGAACGCTGGTATCAAGGCCAGGTGCTGGTCGGGCCGGGTGAACTGATTGGTCTGGATGAACTCGCCCTTCTACGTGACGAGTATGACCAGGCCGAAAAGCTGGTTCCGCTGTATTTACGTCTGATCCGGACCGCGACTGTTTTCCTGATGGTGATCGTTCTGGCTGTAATTAATGGAGCGTACCTCGTCAGAAATGAACGTCGACTGGTGGGGTCCTATTGGCGGCTTTCCGTTTACCTGGGTGCGATGATCCTGGCTGTTGGTCTTGGCTGCTGGTCGACTCTGACACCGTTGCTGCGAGCAGAGGTCCTCCCCGTCATCGTCACAGCGATGATTTTTGCCGTCGCCTACAACCAGATCACAGGTGCCTTGACGGCAATGACCATCAGCCTTCTGCTGACGCTGGCAACATTCGGTGAACTGACCGGGTTCGTCGTTCTAATCAGTGTCTCCGCAACTGCGGTGATTCTGCTTCCCAGTGTTCCTTCGCGATCGACACTCATCAAAGTTGGTTTTGTGTCGGGGATCGCCTATCTCGTGGTTTATTCAGGGATGGAAGTACTCAGCAGTCAGTCGCTGGACATCATCTGGTCGGATGGTGAACTGCTTGTGGAAGCGTGTAAGGGCGCCGCCTGGTGCTTTGGTGCTGGTTTCCTCGTCGCTGGCAGCCTGCCGTTTATTGAGCGACTCTTCGGAGTCGTAACCGACATAAGCCTGCTGGAGATGAGTAACATCTCACACCCGCTGCTGCAGGAACTCGTGCGTCGAGCACCAGGTACCTACAACCACTCGATCTCAGTCGCGACGATTGCTGAAACCGCGGCCGAGGCAATCGGGGCCAACGGCCTGCTCGTTCGTGTCGGCGCCTATTTCCATGACATCGGCAAGATGCTTAAGCCCGAATATTTCGTCGAGAACATGACCGAAGGAATGACCAGCAGGCATGCAGAACTCGCACCGGCCATGAGCACGTTAATTATCATTGGCCATGTGAAAGACGGAGTAAATCTCGCCCTGGAACACCATCTGCCACGACCGATGATCGACTTTATCGAACAGCACCACGGCACGACGCTCGTGCAGTATTTCTATCACGAAGCCAGAAAACAGGTCGAAGCGGATTCTGATCACCGCACGGACGCTGAGGAATCATCATTCCGATATCCCGGCCCGAAACCGCAGACTCGCGAAGCAGGCGTCATGATGCTTTCTGACGCCGTAGAAAGTGCAAGTCGTACACTCAGCGAACCGACGCCACGACGGATTGAAACGCTGGTTCATAAAATTACCATGGACAAACTACTCGACGGACAGTTCGAGGAAAGCCTGCTGACCCTCAGTGAAATTCGAACGATCGAAGACTCCTTGACGCAGTCGCTGATCGCGATCTACCACGGCAGAATCAAGTATCCCGAACAACGAACCGCGTGAGCATCTGAAACTAACGGCGATCACTTCTGCAATGTACGAAATCGAAATCGCGAACCATCAGCAGAGCCTGGCGATCGACGAGGTATTCGTCCGACAGGTCGTCAGGCGAACGCTCGAAATCGAGCAAGTCGCATCCGCTTCAATCAGTGTGGCGATTGTTGACAACGCGCAGATTCACGAGTTGAACCGGCAGTACCTGAATCACGACTACGAAACCGACGTACTCAGCTTTCTGCTGGAAGAGGCCATCGACTCGTCGATGGACAAATCAGGCGATCAACCACGCGGAGCAGGAAAAACGATCGACGGAGAGATCATTATCAGTACCGAAATGGCCATCGAAAGAGCGACTGACTACGCATGGGAATCGATGGACGAGTTGACGCTGTATATCGTCCACGGCCTGCTGCACTTGTGTGGGTACGATGACCTTTCAGGGGACGAATTGCCGGTCATGCGCGAGCGAGAGTGTTTTGTGTTTGAAATGCTTGGTCGGCCAAGGCCATCGAGAGACCGTTCAGACTGTGGTCACGTCGACGAAGAGCGTTCGTCAAGTGGATCAACCGAAATGAACGAAACAAGGGGCTTGTCGTGACCCCCATTTTCGGTCTTCTGTTGTGTGCTGTGCTGTTGCTGGTAGTTCTTTGCACATCGATCGCCTGTTACAGCCTGAGAGGATTCTCCCGAGCGGAACTCGACGAAGTGTGCGAGCAACGCGGAAGGGCAGATCGCTTTCTCGACATCCTGAAGAACTGGGAAGCCGCGTTAGTTGCCTGCGAGGCAGTTCTGACACTCGCATCGCTGGCTTATGTCGCCGTTGCCATCGTCAAGTGGGATCTTCTGTTGAGCGGCACTTTCAGTCCCGCACAATATGGCGAATGGTTCGATCTGGGCATGCGCTGGGTAATCCTGTTTCTGTCACTGCTCCTGTTTGCCATCGTGTTTCCGAAGTCGGTCGCGCAGGTTTCCGGTGAGTGGTTTCTGTGTCGATCATGGCCGCTGATTCAGGCTGCCGTCACTGTCGTTCGTCCAGTTGTTAGTCTGGCTGGTAGCGTTGATACGCTGTTTCATCGCTTGTACGGAATCGAACAGGCGGACCCGAATGACCCCAATGCATTAACTGATGAGATCCGGACAGTCGTCGATGCTGGTGAGAGAATGGGCGCGATCAATGCCAGCACCGGTTCGATGATCGATCAGGTAATGGATCTCAAAGATGCCGACGTCGGGTCAGTTATGACGCCTCGTACGGAGACGCGATTCATTCGTGCTGACATGACGGTTGCTGAAGCACGCGCCGAGATTCTCGAATCGCGGCACACTCGGATTCCAGTCATTGGAGAATCGACTGATGACATCAAGGGAATTCTTTACGCAAAAGACTTGTTGCGCTACGTCGATTGCTCGCCCGAGGAGATGCCATCCATCTCCGAAATCTGTCGGGAAGCGATGTATGTCCCGGAAACAACTGGTGTTGATCGACTACTGGAAACGATGAACCGCAAGCGGGTTCATATGGCAATCGTGCTTGACGAATACGGCGGAGTGGCCGGTCTGGTCACAATGGAAGACCTGCTGGAAGAGATCGTCGGAGAAATTGCCGATGAAGATGACGATGAGGAAGTTGATCCAGTCAAACGACTGTCTCCGACAATCAACGAAGTCGATGGTCGAGTTCATATCGACGACCTCGTCGAGGAATTCGATTACGACCTGCCTGAGGAACGAGACTTTGACACGATAGGCGGCTTCGTCTTCTCCCAGCTTGGACGGATTCCAGAAGTCTCCGAGACACTGGAGTACGGAACACTTCGATTCACAATCCTCGAAGCCGACCCTCGCCGCATCCTCAAGCTGAGAATCGAAAGCGATGATTCCCTGGGCCCGGTAGGCCACGACGATTAGTGGTGACTGCCCTCAAGTGATGATTGTCCTCACTCTGTGGCACGTGTTTTCCGGGTTCTTCTGTGGCAGAACGCGAGTGCCAGTCGTTTGCTGGTATTTCGACCGCCTACTTTTTCTCGACTGGCAGTCGCCAGTTGGAATCGAATAACTCTGCCCAGACGGTTGTTTCCACATAGCCGCTGTCTTGCCGTTCGAACTTCTGCACGGCGACATCCCCCAGTCGTGGAAAGAGCCACGAGTTCGAATTCTCGAAGTCTTTTCGATGCATCGTGTGTCCTGAGTTAACCACAACATACCGGCGCGGGTTGAGCGGATTCGGGTAGATCATTGACAGCCCATGCGTGTCCGGATCGAACGACAGGCCGTTCACTTCAAAAGCGTCCCCGGTCCAGCGTACCGGCAAGCGGTCGATCACTTTTGCGAGGACGGCGTTCGATCCGGGATCGCCGAACAGAATCAGGTTCGACGACTCGATCAGATCATCGGTGACGGCTGTATCGTCAACAACGTGAACGCGGCCACGCAACCACTTGTCGAACTCGCCCGCAAATCGTTGGAGCGTCCAATCGGACCAGTCTTTTGTCTCCTGCGACCAGGGCTTGCCGGTTCCACGGACACACACGAATGATTCCATGAACGCATCGTCGATCGGGCCCTGCAGATCGTGTCGTTTGTGAAGCTCAGAGTTCGTCTCGAACGCGACGGACTCGTCATACTCAAGCTGCGTCCAGCCGTCTCCACTCAGTTCGTAATAGACGTCCGGCAGCAATCCGTCTGCGGCTGTGCGAAGTGCCATTTGTCGCCCGTCGATCTCGATCGTTTCAGCAATGTCGCGAGCGATCTTCAATGCCGCGATATTCTTTGTCTTCAAGCGGAGCACGCCATCATCGCCCACGCCACCTTCCGCGAGTGTCTCTTTGTACGGTTTGATCATTTCCTCAATCGTCAGCCACTCACAACGGTTGTATTTGAGCGTCCTGGTAACAAACCGAATGTTGCGTCGACCGGGGTATCGGGGACGTCCCAGGTCAGATTGAGCGATGTGAAACGCCATGAACTCCTTGTAGCTGTCTGGATGGAACTTGTGCCCCACGCCCGGACCGACAATCAGTTTTGCATCAACACCCAGTTCTTTGCCGCGATCGATCATCGCCGTACTGGCCACAAGTTGGGCATCCAGTTCGCCTCCATAGGTGCAGAACGGCACATTGAACATGTTCAATGCGCAATCGATGGAATCATAAATTCCCAGGGCCAGATGCTGGTGAGGCGGACGCTGTTCAGTCTGCTTCTGGTATTGATAGAAGTCGACGAAACCCGCTCCCGGTCCCACCGACGACCACTTTGACGGATGATGCAGTCCCAGATGCCATGCTCCGGCTCCTCCCATTGAGAAGCCCCACAGTGTGATTCGATGGCTGTCAATCCGGTATCGGCGATTGACGTCGGCGATGGCTTCAAAGACATCCGTTTCGCCGCTCCAGCGGTAGGCGTTGTCGGTTCTGCCAAAGACATCGAGCTGAATCCAGTCCTGATCGTCCTGTGGCGGTTTATTCTGATGCTCGTTGAAAAAACGAACTTCATTGCGAGTTCCACCTCGGCCATGCAGTTTGACATGCAAGGGAAATCGCTGCCCTGACTTCGCATCGTTCATCGCCGTGGGAAGCGAAACTGCGTAGGGCTGAATGGACCCGTCGACTCTGGAGACGTATCCACGGATCGTCGATCCGAGGCTGACTGTCCACGGATGACTGCCCGCCTTCAATTCAGCGAGTCGTTCGTTTCCGATCTCGATTGCGTTCCTGCAATAACCGATCCATGCCGACTGCGCGTCCGAGTTCTTCCTGCCAGCGTAGAACTCGTTATGCCGGAGGCACCACTCGACACCTTTCGCGAACACCTCGACATCGGCGATCAACCGTTTGTCGCGAACAACCGGATCGACAGCTGCAATCGCACGACGGAGTTGCACCAGCTCTGTCTGCAGAGTTTCGGCATCGTCGTCGGGGGCCGACTGAGCGAACGAAAACTGATTGAGGCAGAGTGCCGTCAGAAGGATCGGGATCATTCGGGGCAACGTTCGCATGATCGTGCAGGCCTGCGGAAGAGTCTTGTGGGGTGGCATTCGACGACGGTAGTCGGACACTGGAAGATCGAATCGTGGCAGATTTGACTTCGGCTGTCAGCCGTGTCGAATTGTGAAGTCGTTTGTGTTTTGGCACCGGACTCGCTGTCGGTCTATTGTGATAAGAGGACGTGACAGGTCTGTCACGTCACGGTGATTCGCGTGCTGGCTCGCAGGGAACATGGCAACTTCACTGTTGAGTTTTCGAAACAGTTGCACGCGACAGGTGTCAGGAAAGTCTGGCACCAGGATCCGCGCCTGAGGTGCGA
Organism: Planctomycetota bacterium; assembly: GCA_027624335.1. Lineage (GTDB taxonomy): Bacteria > Planctomycetota > Planctomycetia > Planctomycetales > Planctomycetaceae > JABMPE01. The sequence goes on along the minus strand of JAQBWV010000036.1, from coordinate 24,041 downwards.
TTCAGTAATCGGAATGTCGTAACAGCAACATATGACAGGTTGTCGTGACCGGCGACCTCGAGGCCGAGTGTCCAATCCGAATGTTCGGTCTGAGATGCCTCCGGTTTTCCGAATATCGAGCCGCACTGGTTTACGGGAATCAGTCCGGCACGGGCGTTGCGGCTGTCATGTGAGTACCACTTTTTTGACCGTCAGTGTTGCAAATCGGCAACACTCGGATAGTGGCCTGAGTCGGCGTCCGTGAGTCCTCACGCGTCGCGGATTCGGTGAGTAACACTCGCTCCTCACAGAGAGACATTCAGTCATGCCCGCATCAAACCGTTCAGGCCGAACTCTCGTTCTGACTGTGCTGACGCTGACCATCCTTTCCGTCCTCGGCGGGGGTTATTACTACTGGTCTACAAAACCGGACAGCGCCGAAGCGCTACGTCTGAAGATTCGGGCGACCAGTAATGCTGGAGACTTGCGTACCTCCATCGTGTTACTCCGGGAAATGGTGAAGTTACGACCGGATGAATTCAAGGTTCACTACTCGCTGGCGGACCACCTTTACTTTGTGGCGAAAGAGGCCGATCCGAGGGCCATTGATCCTCCGGAAGCTATTGAGCATCTGCTGGAAGCTTCACGCATCGAGCCCAGAAACGTCGATGTGCTCGAAAGGCTCCTGAAGGATTTTCAGCGACTCGGACAATCACAGAACGTCGGCGAGATGGCGATGCGTCTTGTGAAAATCGGTCGGGCCAGTCCCGAAAGATCGGCGCTTGCCGTGAGATATGCAATTGACGCGAAGGATGTTGAGTTTCTTAAACGTCAGTCCGAGGAACTTCCCGAAACGACGCTGCAGGAAGAAATTGTCAAACTGGCTGTGCGAATTGGTCTGCATGAAGCTCAGGGCATGCCGGGTCGGATCTACTGGGAAGCGGAGCCAGCCCTGCAGAGAATTCTAAACAACTCGAATGTGCGCCTTCAGGCACTGGAAGATTACAGCCTGCCGTTTCTCGGGATCGTCCTCGAAGCTTCCGTTCGCTACGCACCGACCGGAGCTGACGCTGACCGTCGACTTTTCCAGGCGGTGACACTGGTCGACCGTCTTTCCGCTGGCGAGATTGGACAGACGTTCCGTCTTGAGCTGGTTGAAATGGCCGCTCGGCCCGTGGCTGCGGCGCTGCGGTCACGCGTTCGAGAAGGACTCGACGAAGATGCCACGCCGGCTCAACGTTCCGACAAGGATACTCGACGAAAAGCTTTGCAGAAGTTTGTCGACTTTGCGGAACCAGCCTTTGGAACCGGGATTGCTTCACCGTTTGTTTACGAGCAGATATCCCGCGCGGCGCTGGAACTGGAGAACGACCAGTTGGCGATCTCGATGCTGCGACGCGGGATCGAGTTGCACTCAAAACTGAATCCGGAAAACGGTGATCAGCTGATGTCCGTGCATGCGCAGGCCGCCATGAGGCTGATCAGTCGCGGACAATTCGAGCCCCTGCGTGACGATGTTCTGGCACTGAGCCGCTACGAGCACACGGCCGAGCTCAGTTACCTGTTGACCGGGCTGATGGCGTTTCAGCAGGGAAAGTTCGATGAGGCAGATGCGAGTCTCTCGAAGATCGCGGATGCGTCGCCGCATCGCGTCGCCGCCGCAGGTCTACGAGTACGTGTTCTGCTCATGCAGAGTCGATGGGAGGACGCATTGACGCTGATTGAACTTATCGATGAGCGATGGGCGAAACTTCCGGAAGTGACTCAGCATTGGCTGTCTGAATCAAGCGGAAGTCGAGACCGCTTGAAATTGCTACAGGCTTGCTGCCTGTTACGCCTCGGCCACATCGAAAGAGCGGTCGAGGTTCTGGCGTATCTGGACACCAGCCCGTTGCGAGCCAAGTCACGTCTGATTCGCCTGATCGAGCTGATGCGGACTGGAAATGGAAAGCGAGCCTGGGAAGTTCTTCGCGTCGCTCGCACGGAAGACCCTGATGACTTCGATCTGCTGCTGGGCGAATTCGGAATGCTGCTGAAGGATGAGGCTACCGAAGGCGCGAGGCGTCTGTTAACGACGTTTGTGCAGAACCATCTCGACGATGCACACGCACAAATCGCTTATGCCGAATGGTTGCGTGGTCAGGGCGAATCAGTTGCTGCATTGAACTCGCTGGCTGTGGCTCGAGCCAAGGCTCCTGGATCGGTGCTGGCCTGGCTGTTGACCGCTGACCTCCTGATGACCGAGCAGCGTCAGCGGGAAATCGGGAGACTTGTTGCCGAAATGCAGCAGTACCCCGAAGCAGTCCCGCACATCCCCGTCGTGCACGCGTTTGCTATGTTTAAGAGCGAGCAGCTTGACGAATCAGCAGCGGCGTTGCTGGAGTCGAGTTTTGAAACGCACAGCAGCGACGGATACACAACTCCAGCCGCGATGGTCCTGCTGTCAGAGGGGAAGGGCGACCCGGCCTATCAGCAATTCGCCAGAAGCTTCAGTATTTCGCCCCTGGCCGCTCGTGACAGAGATCAGTTGCTGGATCGGATCGGCATCGCATTGTCCGACATCGATCCGGCCGCGATTGCCATTCACGTCGACCGTGTCCTCGAAGAATTCCCGACAGAACCATCCCTGCTGATGGCAGCAATTGAACTTGCGTTGCGTAAGGGTACTTTCGAAACCGCAGCCACACGGATCGACACACTGGAATTCGTCGATGCTGTTCCTGGCCGAGCGGGCTTCATGCGAGCGCGTATGCTGTCAGCATCAGGACTCCCGAACAAAGCTCTTGAAGAGCTGCAGAAAGTGCTGAAGGCAGCACCAAATCACGCCGGTGCTCGACTGATGGCGGCTCGACTCGAATATGCCGATCGAGAATATGCGCGAGCGCTCATTGAATTACGACAGTTGCCTTACCCCATGTCCGACACCGAAGAGGTCGCGCTTCTGCTGGCACGAACGCTCGCTCGACTGGACCGGCCCGATGAAGCGATCGCGTCACTGACCAAACGCGTTCAGCGAACTCCGGAACGAGTCGAACCGTGGCTGGCGCTGTCTCAGGTCTACGGTAGCCTGGATCGCCTGAACGAGGCCCGAACGGTTGTCGAACAGGCTCTGCAATTCCACGGCACAGATCAGGAACTGCAGGATGCTTTGATTGATATACACATGCGACAAGGCAGTAGTGATACAGCAGCGACACTGGCGCAGTCGTTCGGAGGAAAGTCTCCGAATCTGCCGAACAGCATGCGGTTTGCCCGGACGTTTCTGGAGAAGGGTGAGCCAGAGATTGCCGCCACATGGATCGGTCGAGCACACATGGATCCGAATGCGGAAGCCAATGCAGAACTCGTTTTCCTCGACGCCTTAATGCTGCATGAACGAGGCGTCCGGAATCAACGATGGGAACTGTTGCAGGCTGCCAGACGTCGATACGAAACTCTGCTGCAACGTCAGCCAGGACACATTGCCGCACTCGACGGGCTGGCCAGATTGCTGATGCGCCACCTGAAAGCGCCGGCCGAAGCAGTTGCCGTCGTTGAGCAAATCCGTACCACCATGCCGCTTGATCGTCTGGAGCCTGAGGTACAGGCAACCGTTTCAGAAGCCTATCGTCGCGCCGGTCGACCAACAGAATCGATCACGATCATCAAACGCAGCATCAACAGAAATCCGGATGCGGCCGTGCTGCGTCTGGAATACGCTACGGTGTTGCTGGACAGCTTTCCGGACGATCCTGTCAAAGCCAGGCAAGCCAAAGAGGAGCTTCGGAAAGCATCCGAGCTGCAATTGCCCGCCAACCGAAGGGCCGAATTCGAAGCCCTGTCAGCTCGCCTTGCGAAATCCTGAGCGAACTCGGACGGATGCCATGTGAAGTCTGTCGTCTGGACGCTGCAGTATCGACCTGCCCGCAGGGGGTCGTACAGGCGTCAATTTCGGCAGCATCGCACTCTGCCCGACAGAATCTTGCATCCACTCAGAACGATTCCTGTTGTGGTGCAGATTGGACCGGGAAAACCAGACGCACCGGCGTTAGGGCTGTTGTCGCGCAAACCGAGATTGATCAGCCTGATGTTGCTCGCGCGACGATAACACGTTCATCCGTCTCAGGAACGTGTCTGAAGTATCCTCCATTCAATTGGGATGCTCGGAGTTTCGTCATTCCCGCGAAGACGGGAATCCAGTTGCGAGCACCATGATTCATGACTCGATTGATAAGACCCACCGACACTCTGGTCCGAGTCCCTTTCAATGGACTGACGGACTTTCAGCCGTTAGCACTGGCGCCCGGACTGCCAATGCTGGACGGCAAGAAACTGACTTACCAAATCCTTCTCGGATGGTTCGGCGATCTGCTTGCCGAACCCGAACTGGATGACGAAGGAGTCGTCTTTCGGGTTCAGCGAAATGGCAAGCCTCAGGTGATTGTCGAGCGGGCACCGGCCACGCGAGAGGACCTCGATGGACCATTGCAGCCTGAGTTTGAGAGGCTCAAGAAGTCACTGTTTGACGTCCGTCCGGTCAGCCCGAGCGAGCGTCTGATCTTCAACCGACTGCAGCCGCCGATTGGAAATCACGAGGGGTTTCTTTATCGAGTCCTAACCGAAAGTGGCGAAGAGCAACTCGTCTGGTGCTGGGGTTTTCAGCGACGGACGCAGTACGGCGAGCCACGGCTGTGTACCAATCTCGATTGCTCCATGCTCTTTCTGCACGACACGCTCGCCGAGGAAATCTGCCCTCATTGCCATGAATCTTTCGCCGTGGCAGTCCACCAGCCAGGGTCAGGTCGCTCGCGTGTCGCGATTAAAGTTGCCGCAGCGGCAGCCGTTCTTGCCGTCGTTGCCGGCGGATCATTCTGGATTAATTCCCATGTCTCCGAGCTGTCAGCGCACACGGTTTCGGACGTTGTCGCTGTGGAGCAGCCAGAAACCGAAGTAGAAAATCTCGCAAACGAAATCGTCGACCACGCGACCTCCGGCAAAACTGTCGTCGCGGAAAGTGCCGCCGTGAATTCCGCTTCGGATGAGCCGGAACCTGGCACTGAAACTCCGTACGAGCAGGTTCAACCTGCGAACGATCCGCCGGACCTGTTTGTCGCTCTGGACAATCTTCCAAGTATTGATCTCCCGAATCCTGAACTGGTACTGGAATCGAAACCTCTCGAATCGACGTTCCCCGATGTGTCATTGCCGCCGACCGTTTCGTTACCTGATTTGCCCGATGTTCTGGAACCGCCAGCGGTCCTGACTACTCCTGCAACAACCGTAGCGCCAATCGAGCTTCCTGTCGTGTCGAGCGACATCGCTCTACCACTATTTCCCGACGACAAATCGGCATTGCCCGAAGTGGCACCAGAGCCGCTGATCGCGCAAGCGCCGGCAGTAAAGTCGAAGCCAGATCCGTTCGAGAATGATCCCGGGTTGTTGACGGATCTCTTTCCGCTGACTGATCCCGTGGCGCGACCGAGCGTGTCTGGGCCTACGCCGCTGGACCCATCGGAAAGTCTCACTCGCGATCCTCAGGCGACCTCAACAACTACAACTACCGGAAATCCACAAGTTCAAACAGACGACGGCAAGTCTGATCTGTCGAAACCGTCCTCAGTGGATCCCTTGCCGGGTGTGGACGACCAACCGGCTCCGGAGAACATCGCGACAAGGCTGGACTGGCACGAGGACTATGTGGCCGCCTTTGCCCAAGCTTCTCAGCGGAAGCAGTATCTGTTGATGCTGTTTCGCGACAAGACAGAAACGAGGCCTCGTCAATCGTCGGCGAGTTCTCTGTTTGCCCCCTCTCTGCAGCCGATGCTTGAGCAGTTCATTCGAGTCGAATTGCCAGTGAACACTGCGATGCCAGCGACCTTTGAATCGACCGCGACAGCTGATCAGAACGATCTGCCGCAACTGTTGCTCAATCATCGCTCGTTCCGTCATCTCGGCGTCCAGCCCGGAATCGTGGTTGTTGACCTCACCGATCCCGAGTCCGCCAATTACGCTCGAGTCGTGTCGTCGATCCCGCTACCCGGCGATGGTCTACTCAGCACCGACGAACTGATGCTGGCATTCAACCTGCCGAAGGGCACGATCAGTCAGCGAACGTTGTTGCTCGCAATTCGTAGAAACGTTCCAGACTCCAGTTTGTCCATGCGTGAGTTCTCTGCGACGCTCGTTGAACAGGCTCGTCGTAACTCACGGATGATGGCGCACAGTGAGCAGTCCGTTTCTTTCGAACAGGACCTGCGCCGCGAGGCAGTCGTTCGTGAATTTGGTCCGCGGGTTGAGTTGCTCGAACTTGTCTTCGCGACAGAAAATCGAACGACGGTCCAGGATGCCGCTCTTCAGGCGGTCAACAGTTGGTCGGCATCTTCTGATTCGTTCGAAGTTCTGACGACTCCTGCGAAAGCGATGGGCATGGACATGTTCCAGTCTCCCGAAACGGGCCGGTGGTACGTGACCTGCTTCGTTATTCGCTGATTCTCGAGGAACATTTGCCGCGGCTTTTCGTCGTTGCCGATTTGCGTCACACTGCCTCACCAGCGGTCGGATGTCTGAGAATTCATCAGGCTCCGCGAAGCACGGATGGCGATTTATTCGGAAGAGATATCCGCGATGATGCAATTTCTGGGCGATCCAGGGACGACGCGGTATGACCTCAGGTTCTCGGTGATGGGGATTCCGGTTCGCGTTCACCCGCTGTTCTGGCTGGTCGGGGCGCTGTTGGGATCAAATAGTGGCCCCGAACTTTCGATTGTCGCGAATTGGATCGGTTGTTTGTTCGTCTCGATCCTTGTCCACGAACTTGGGCACGCCCTGGCAGCACGTAGCTTCGGCTGGCCGCCCGATATCGTACTGCACGGCTTTGGTGGTTTTGCCAGGTACTCCCCTGGTTATGGCTACACGCGAAGCAAAGCCATCTGGATTACGTTCGCCGGGCCTCTGGCGGGATTTGGATTATTTGCGATCGTGTACTGTGCTCACCTCTGGATTCGTGCTGGCATCGCGGAAGAGCAGCCATGGGCGCAGACGCTGACCACCAGCGGTGCGTGGCCAGGCATCAACTTCGCAATCCTGCAACTGGAGTGGATCAATCTCTTCTGGGGCCTGTTCAACCTGCTGCCGGTATTCCCTTTGGATGGCGGACAGATTTGCTCCGAACTGTTGAATGCCCGCGAGAATCATTCCGGTCGCATCCGCGCGCATCAGATCGGCATGATTACCGCCGGAGTTGTCGCTGCGTACTTTCTCAACTCAAGTCGCATCTTCGGCGGACTGATGTTCGGCAGCCTCGCGTATCAGAATTATCAGATCTACACCCAGCTCAGACGCGGATATCGGTAGGTCAGTCCGGTGGCCGACGAAGGTTGCAACCATGACGGTAAACGACATTCTTACCTTCCTGTCCGAGTTCGCACCGGCTGAACTTGCTGAGGACTGGGATAACACAGGACTGCTGATCGGGCAGCGAGACGATCCGGTCCGCTCGATCATGACCTGCCTGACTCTGACTCCCGACGTTGCTGAAGAAGCCGTCTCGAAAGGGGCGAGTCTGATCGTCACGCATCATCCGATCCTTTTCAGGGCGGTGCAGCAAGTGACAGACTCCACCAGCGAGGGGCGTATGCTGCTCTCGCTGATCCGAGCAGGCGTCGCGGTCTACTCGCCGCACACCAGCTACGACAGCGCTGACGAGGGCATTAATCGGCAGATTGCAGCGACGCTGAACCTGAACGACGTCCGTCCGCTGCGTATCGTCGACGTGAGTGTGGAATCAGCCGGTGTCAACGGGGCGGTTGGATCCGGACGCTGCGGTAATCTTCCCGCTGAAGTCTCACTGATCGAGTTTGTCGAACTGGTGAAGCAGGCCCTTGGTGTAGACCGCACCTGGTTTGTGGGCGACTCATCAACCACGATTCGGCGCGTCGGAATCGCTTGCGGCGCGGCCGCTGAGTTCATGCACGATGCCGTCCGTGAAGGTTGCGATGTTCTGCTGACGGGCGAGGCTCGGTTTCACGCCTGCCTGGAAGCGAGGACTTGCGGCATTGCTCTCGTGCTTCCCGGACACTATCCAACCGAGCGTCCGGCCATGGAGAATCTCGCTGAGTTACTGTCGCTGCAGTTTCCTGATCTCAATGTCTGGGCAAGCGACGTCGAGACCGATCCCGTACAGTGGGCCTGAGTCGGTTAGTCTGAGCGTCTCTCACCGAACCTTGATTCCTGTGTCACCGCCGGAGTTCATCCATGAGTCAGGAGATCGCGACACCACCCGCGGGAGTTGGTATTAAAGTCGTCGAATCCTCAAACGACCGGCTCGTGATCGCCATTCCGCCTGGAGGGCAACGAGCACGCGGAATCGGCTGCTTCGGAGTGATGTGGCTAACGATCATTGGCATCATTACGTTCGTCTTTCTCTTCATGGACGATGTAGACTGGGACGGAGATGCGCCACCACTGATCGTACTGATCCCGTTTCTCGGTCTCTTCTGGGCTGTCGGAATTGGCATGCTGGTTGCCTGGGCGAGGATGTCGTTTACACAGATATATCTCGCAGTCACGCCAGAGCAGTTTGCCATTCAGAAGACGTTGTTCGGTCGAAAGAAGCTGACAAAGCTAGTGCTCGATCAGAGTTCTCACGCAGAACTGATCGAGTCCTACACCGAAAACGACACCCCGGTTTACGCGATCCAGATGGCAGGCGTGGGCGACTCGGAGAAGTTCGCGACCGGATTAAGCTACGAAGAGAAACGCTGGCTGGCCACGACGATCAATCAGTTCCTTGGTCGCGATGGCACCTCGACAGGCGGGGAAACCGACACGCGGTCGCTTCCCGAATACTGCAGCGACTGCGGGACGCGACTGATGATCGGCGACGGCAAGCGAGTCTGCCCGGACTGCGCGCGGGTGTACGTCGAAGTGGATGCCGCTGACGACCGCGAACCTCGTTCCCGTCGCGACTTTTCGTCGTCGACGGATCCGCGTGGCGACCAGGCGGCGATCACCGAGCGCCCGCCCGCGATCGCTCCTTACGAATTGCCAGACGATTCCCGGATCCGAATCGATTTCGATGATGGTGAGACACTCGAATTCAGTTATTCGATTCAGGTTCCGAAGATCGTCAAAATTGTAGGAGGCGTCTTCCTGTCGCTCTTCTGCTGCGCATGGTATGGCTTCATTACTGTGTTTTTCGTGATGGTAATGAGTGGCGATGAGCCGGTCGCGGCCAAGGTCGGCATTGCACTTTTCGGAAGCTTGTTTCTGTTCGGAGGTCTGATGCCGCTGGGGGCGCTGCTGGCGCTCTTCTTAGGAAGAGCCACCATCAACATCTCGCCGGAAAAAGTAATCGGTTCTATCGGCGTGCTGTTTCTGCGAAAGAAGAAGTCGATATCAACGGAATCGATCACCGACCTTGGACTCGCGCCGGCAACAATCTCAAGTCGACGTCGGGGACGGCAGCGATCTCTCGGCAGCGCCTCGGGATATACAGGCTGTGTGTTAGAGTCGTCTGAATTCAACATGCCACTGTCGATGGGTGCCGAGCGGTCGTTCAATCAACAGGTTGCGGGACTCGCGAGATTTCAGCTCGACCGCCTGGGAGTCGAGTTACCTCATGACTGAGCCTGACGCGACGAACGGAGAGGTTCCAGGGATGGCTGCGTGCGGGCAATCAGCAGATGATGCCGGTCCTGGATCCGGTTCATCGATCGACAACCGACAGTTGACTGAATTTCTGACGGGCAATCCTCGCACGACGATTCTGTTTCTCGCACTGCCGGTCCTGGCCGAGCAGTTTTTGAACTTCCTTGTTGGATTTGTCGACACGCTTCTATCCGGTCGGATCAGTATGGCTGCGACCTCCGCCATCGGAACGGCGGCGTACGTCAACTGGCTGGTGGAGCTGATCTTCTCGCTGGTCGCAACGGGTACGACAGCGTTGGTCGCGAGGCACTGGGGCGCCGGTCAGCGCGATGCGGCCAGTCGAGTGGCGAGTTCTTCCATTTCACTGGCACTCGGAATGGGGATCGTCGCCGCGGCATTACTTTACATGACGGCTCCCGTGTTTGGTGCCTTCCTGGAACTGGAAGCGGAGAGCAGCGTCCTGCTGGTGCGATACCTTCGTCTGAGCTGCTTTGGTTACGGATTTTCGAGCGTACTGCTGATCGGTTCGGCTGCCCTGAGAGGTTCGGGCAACATGCGGGCGCCGATGTGGATCCTGGGTCTCGTCAGTGTTCTCAACGTCGTCTTTTCCTGGACGCTGGTATTCGGAGTCGGGTTATTGCCGGCGATCGGGATCGACGGAATCGCCATTGGGACGGTTGCTGCCAGATTCGTCGGACTAGTGTTGATGCTGTGGATTCTGGTCGGAGGAACGGCCGGGCTTGTCGGCAGGCCGAGCTGGGTTTCAACAATGGACTTCGCAACGATCTCGCGAGTTCTGCGAATCGGAATCCCCGCCGCAACGGACAGTCTTCTGATGTGGGCGGGACACTTTCTGTTTCTGCGAGTCGTCGCGGGACTTGGTGCTGGCAGCCAAGGCAAAGCCATTCTGGCGGCACACATCGTCGGAATGCAGGTGGAAGCGATCAACTATCTGCCAGCCTGGGCCTGGGGAACGGCTGCCGCGACGATGATCGGGCAATGTCTGGGCGCGGGACGCGCTGACCGTGTCCGGCCCGCTGGTCATGAAGCGATGCTGCAATCCTGTGTGGTGGCCGTCGTTGTGATGATCCTGTTTCTGTGCGGTGCTCCGTTCATTTACGAACTGATGCACAAGAACCAGGAAGTGGCCAGCGTTGGTGTGCCCGCAATTCGATTGCTGGCGTTCTTCGAAGTGCCACTCTCAATCAGCATCGTCTACACCGTCGGCATTCGAGGTGCCGGAGAAACATTCTGGCCGATGATCATCAACGGTGTTGGTATCTTTTTCGTCCGGCTTCCGATTGGTTACTGGCTGGGCGTGGAAATGGACCTCGGACTGATTGGTGCCTGGGGAGGCATGGGGGCAGATGTCGTCGTGCGTGCCACGGCGATCGCTCTGTACTTCCGCTTTGGGAAATGGGATCAGAAGGGAATCTGACCAGACCATTCTACCGGGTTTACTGCAACAGCCTGGCGCGCCTGTTTCCAGAACATCGTCGCTGGTCGACTGAAATGAGATCGCGGCTTAGACTTCGCCGCTCTTCGTTCCAGCATGGAAGTCATTTCGCTTTGGGAGATTCAGGTGGCACGGACGCACTGCAGACGTCGAATCGCCAGCGGGATGTCGGACAGCGTTCGTGCGGGCAATCTGCTGGCAACACTGTTGCTTGTGAGCTGTTGTCTCGGTCTGACTGGTTGCAACCGGAAAGCCGACAGCCTCAAAACACTGCACTTCGCGATCCGTTCGGACGGTCCCAAAGGAATGGACCCTGTGCGGGTTTCGACGCAGTACGATCACGTCGCGACCGCTCAGGTCTACGACACGCTGCTACAGTACAAGTATCTGGCGAGGCCGCTGGATCTCGAACCATCGCTGCTGGCCGAAATGCCGACGATCGGCGAGGACGGAGTCACATGGTCGTTCCGCTTGAAGAAGGGAGTTCACTTCTGCGACGACGAATGTTTCCCTGCCGGCAAGGGGCGGGAAGTGGTGACTCGTGACGTGTTCTATTCGTGGAAACGAATGGCCGACCTGGGTAACACGCCGAAAGGATGGTGGCTGTTCAAAGCGACGATCGCTGGATTCGATGAGTACCGCGATGCTCAGAATGCCGCTGAGACATTCAACTACGACGCACCGGTCGAGGGTTTTCGAGAAATCAGCGACCACGAATTTCAGATCGTGCTCACAGAACCGGTCACTCGGTTCCGCTGGATTCTGGCGATGCCTCAAACTGCGATCGTCGCGCGCGAAGCCGTCGAGAAGTACGGTCGTGAGTTTCCGCATCATCCGGTCGGAACCGGACCCTGGATCGTTGAAGACTGGCAACCGAGTCGACACCTGCGCCTGCAGCGAAATCCTGGCTACCGGGCAGAAGTCTATCCTGATGAAGCCAGTCCCCAGGACGTCGAACTCGGACTGACCAGGGCTGCCGGCCAGCGACTGCCTATCGCGGATCGGCTTGAATATCGCATGTTTGTGCAGGATCAACCGATGTGGCTGAACTTCCTGGCGAAGCGAATCGACTATTCGCAGGTTCCGGCCGAATACTTCAACGAAGCTTACATCAAACGCACGCAACGTCTGCGAGCCAGCTATCGCGACGAAGGCATCACGTCGCAGCCGATCGTGCTGTTCGACTTTATCTTTACCGGCTTCAACATGACCGACTCAGTGGTCGGTGGCTACACGCCGGAAAAGCGGGCGCTGCGACGAGCTATCTCGATGGCACTGGATATTGAGGAACGCAACGACACGTTCTACAACGGCATCAACGTGGTTTACGACGGGATGATTCCTCCAGGTCTGGCCGGTCATCCACCCGACGGAGTGGCTCCCAACAGTCCGCGCGGACCGAACCTCGAAAGAGCTCGTGAGTTGCTGGTCGAAGCGGGCTACCCCAACGGCGAAGGGCTGCAGGAACTGGAGTATTACTCGGGGCGAGGCAGTAACTATCCGGAACAGGCGGAGATGATGCAGCGTCAGCTGTCAAGGCTGGGAATTCGTCTCAAAGTTCGGCTGGTCGATTTCTCAACGTTGATGGAGATCGTCGACAATCGCAAAGCACAGTTGTTTTCCTTCGCCTGGGGCTCGGACTACCCGGACGCGGAGAACAATCTCGCTCTGTTTTACGGCCCCAACAGACCGCCGAGTTCCAACCACTTCTGCTATGAAAACCCGCAGTACGATCGACTGTATGAAATGATCCTCACGATGCCGCCGTCAGAAGAACGCACGAAAATCTACGAGCAGATGCGGGACATCGTTCTGAACGATATGCCTTACGTGGGATCGATGGCTCGAACTCGATTTTACATCGCTCACAAGCGACTGAAGAATTTCAAGCCGTCAGAGACGTTTCAGAACTGGACGAAGTATCTCGACATCGAAGAGGAATAATGCGAGCTCGTTCCCATGCAGAGTGCAGGAACGAGGGCGATGCTGAAGTAAAGTCAACAGGTAGTAGACAGGGTCCGCTGTGCGGATCGATTCGCTCAAATCACCCTTCCTTAAGATTTCGCCGCCATGTGGGCATACATCACCCGCCGATTTCTGTTCAACATCCCAGTGTTCCTCGGGATCGTGCTGCTCGTCATGGCCGCCTTGCGCGTCCACGATCCGGTGTATGCCTATCTCGGGAAGAATCAGACACAGGAAGACGTCGATCAGCTACGAGAGAAAATGGGACTCAATCAATCGTTCCTTGTGCAGTACACCTCGTTTCTCGGTCGGACACTGACGCTGAACTTCGACGAGGAATCGTGGGATCAGCCGGGCGTCTCTGTTGGTTCCCGTCTGACGACTTCAATCGGTCCGACCCTCGCTCTCACGATTCCCGCTCTGTTTCTGACGACGGTGATTTCGATCTCTGTTGGCCTGGTTTCAGCATATTTTCGAGGTCAACTGGTCGACCGTCTGCTGGTGCTTGTTGCCGTACTGGGAATGTGCGTCAGTTTTCTGGTTTACATCATTCTGGGGCAGTACTTCGGAGCGTTCTGGATCAGTCGCGAATTCAACATCCAGGCATTCGCGATCGACGGTTACGAATCCGGACTGATTAACTGGCCTTACTACTGCCTGCTGCCGGTGTTGATCAGCGTGATCGTCGGAATGGGATACGACACCCGTTTCTATCGCGCGGTCATGGTGGAAGAATCCGAACGCGACTACATCACCACGGCTCGTGCCAAAGGTGTCAGCCGGGAGCGGATCATGTTTCTGCACATGCTCAAGAACGCCATGATTCCGATCGTGACGCGCATCGCCATCAGCCTTCCGTTCTTAATCACCGGCTCGATTCTGCTGGAGATGTATTTCGGAATTCCGGGCATGGGCCGCACGCTGATTATGGCAGTGAATTCAAATGACTTTCCCGTCATCCAGGCGTTCACTGCGGTCTTTGCCGCCGTTTACATCGTGACAAACATCCTGACCGACGTGGCTTACGCGCTGGTCGATCCGAGGGTCCGGCTCGCATGACGTTCCGCTGGCTCCAGACTCGCAGCGCCCGCAAATTCCTGAAGAACCGCATGACGCGATTCTCCCTGGGGATCATCGGCGTCTATGTACTGACGACGCTTGCCCTGTTCGGGGGAGTAGTCACTCTGGAAGAAACCGAAACGCGAATTGCCGCCGGAAACATCCCCGGCTTCTGGGGCCACTATCCCATCGAGCAGCGATTCGCCGACACGGAAATGTATCTCGACGCCGTCAAGCGGGCGATGAATCGCAACGACGTTCCGACCGCTCTGCGCGAGATAACCTACGGGCATCGACGGATTGGCAGCTCGGATCCCGAAGAACTTCGACAGCGGTTACGCGAAGCGGAATCACTGTTTGATGAGTTGGCTGTTCTCGATGACCTCAATCACTCGTCCGAGCATCTGCGGAGCGTCGAACGGCTGGAGTCAGTCATCGACGGCATGTTCGCCGCCATGTCGACGACAGAATCATTCTCGCGTCGTATACGACTCTCGCTCGGTACAGACCGCCAGGGCAGATCGATCCTGCTGCGAGGTGTCTACTCGATCAAAGTCGCACTCCTCGTCGGCATGGTCACCGCCACCATCGGCGTCCTTGTCGGAAGTCTGCTGGGAGCAGCAGCAGGCTGGTTTGGCGGCTGGACAGACAACGCCATCATCTGGCTTTACACGACGTTTCAATCGATCCCGAGCATGGTGCTGCTCGTTCTGCTGGCGTACCTCTTTACCGGAAGCCGCTTCGAAGGCACGCTGCTGCCGCTTTACGTTTCGTTCGGCGCCACCTATTGGATTGGCCCGTGTCGAGTGATTCGCGGAGAGACGCTGAAGCTGAAACAGCTGGAGTACATCCAGGCGGCTCAAACGATGGGCTTCTCAAGGTTTTACATTCTGCTGCGGCACATTCTGCCAAACGCTTCGCATCTGATGCTGATTAACTTCTCGCTGCTGTTTATCGGAGCGGTCAAGTCCGAAGTGATCCTCAGCTTCCTCGGCCTTGGCGTTAAGGAAGGCCCCAGCTGGGGGATCATGATCAGTCAGGCGTCACCGGAAGTCGTCAACGGATTCTTCTGGCAGATCGGAACGGCGACCGCGCTGATGTTCGGCCTCGTGCTGGCCTTCAACATCGTTTCCGACTCTCTTCAGGACGCCTTCGATCCCAAACACGCCGGCAACTGACTGATTGCAGCGTCGAGCCGCCTGTGTCGACCATGTCGGGAAGTAATTTCGGACACGCTCTCAGAGGAACCTCAGAATCCGTGGCTGTCGACTGTCCGTTCGGCGGCGGCGGCGGCGTGCGGGGAGGCTGGTCACAGTGCTCCATGTTGATGGGTTTGACACCAGCAGTTCATTCTGGCGACAGCAGGGTGCTCAATCAGTGCTCACGATTTCTGCAACGGTGAGGTCATACCGCCAGGCGGCCATCCAACGGCGAATTGTTTCTGCCGGAACGCGGTGATCGTGGCGCGTGGCGGCGGCGAGCTTTCGGGCCCAGGCGTCGAACAGTTCGTCCGCCACGTATTGCCGGTACTTCAACAGGACTCGGAGTTCCCGCCACCACGAGGAATCAGGCTCAGCGAGCTGCACTTCGTAACCGTGTTCAACTGCAAACGCGGCGTACACGCGAGTCTCGGAATTCAGGCCGTTGCCGCGATCCACCACGATCGGTGAAACCCCTCGCGCGATTGCCTCACGAAATCGCTGCAGATTCCACTCCCGCGCGGCTGGAAGCAGGTCGTCGCTGTAGTCGTAATGCCACGGATCGTTGCCGACCTGAGAATAAAAATATTCGTCTGTCTCCAGCACCACGCCGAACTGGCCGGCAAGTCTTGTCGCCTTATGACTCTTGCCACACGCCGGAAGGCCACGCATCAGGTAGACAATTCTGCTGCCAGGTTCCATCACCGAGTTCACTCGTTTGAGTCCCGAAGCACATTTGTCTGGCTTTCCCGGGATAGCCAGACGAGGCGATTACGACTTGAGCTTGTCTTTGCAACCGCCGATCAATTCGTCGTCGCCTTTACCGCCTTTGAGGTCGTCCTTGTTTCCGTCATCGGAGATCGTGCCGATACTCAGAAGCGCGGTCGCCAGATCGTCACTGCTCCAGGCGGCAATCGCGGCGGCAAGATCATCGGCGTCGTCCTCATTCGCGGCCGAACCGGCGATCAGCAGATCGTCATCGTGATTCCCGTCCAGCTTGTCTTTGCCGACTCCGCCAATCAGAAGGTCCAGTCCTTTGCCGCCATTAAGTTTGTCATCGCCGGTTCCACCTGAAAGTACGTCGTTGCCACCGCGTCCGTTGACGTGATCGTTGCCCGCTCCGCCGATCAGGATGTCGTCGCCTCGACCACCGGTCAGCTTGTCGTTCCCGTCTCCTCCGAAGATCAGAGCCGGGATGTCGAATCCGCCGTCACTGCCACCGTCGGAACCGCCATCGCTGCCGCCGTCTGACCTTCGTCAACGCTGATCGCAGCCACGTTCGCCGAGGCGCTCGGTGCGCCATTGTTGACGGTCAGCGCGACCGTCGTCGTCGGGGGTATGGCATGTGCGTCTCAGTCGCGGGAGTTGAGGAATTGAGTGATTGAACGTCGTGTCCAGGCGGGCGTGGGCCGCTGATCCAGTCGTCGTGGGTCATGGCGTCGGTTAGGCGGCAACTATCGCGGCTGTCGAGAACGTAGAGAGTCTGCTCGCAGTTTATGTCGTCCCAGATCTCGCGGGCATCGTCTTCGTTGAGGCTGGTGTTCGAGAGCGCCGTTCCGAAGAAGCCCCACGCTTCGTTCCATGTGGCGGGGCTCTCGGGCATGTCGTGTGTGGCGTTCATGGTTCGCATCTCCCTGGTTCGTTGTGCGTTCAACAACGGGACACATGGATCCATGAGACGCGGACGGACTTCAGCGAGTTCGCGAGCGATCCCACATGTGCTTGACATATAGGTACTCGGGATGCATTCTGTGGTCGTGCGTGTACGAAATATACTGACGTGAGCGTGGCGTTAATGAGGGATTCGGGATTACATGTTGGCGGGATCTCGTCGCCTGTGCTGGTGCCCGAACGGTGTGAGTGGAACCGCGACTATTCGGCGGTCAGGTTTGGCGACTTCCTGGCGATGCGGCCAGCCGAACTGGGCGAGGTCGATCCTCTCGCACTGAATCTTGCGGTTGCGAGGGAGATCCCGTCGCTGTCATCCCTGGATGTGTCGGCGCACCAGCGAACGTCTCATGCTGGAATCGGAGTCGGACTGGCTGCTCGCGCGGCACCTCTACCCTGCTCAGCGCGTGCTCTATCGCAACCAGATGGCAATTTCCGCGCTCCGCGGCGAGTTCTCGTTTGAATTCGGTGAATCCGGCCACCCAACAACACTGGCCGAGTTCCTGCTTGATCTTTACGGCGGCGCACCCAGCCGGAGTGAACCGAGCCAAACGGAATCATGCAGCTCAACCGGTTCAACGGAAACACTGGATACGGCGGTGATCAACGAATTCTTCAGCCACAGCACAATGGAGCAACCATGCGAGTAACCAGCCCTACCGATGCCGATGTCCGTTGGACCACGCAGAGCCCACTTGGTTTTGAAGCAGGAGACACGAACCTGTTTCGATACGTCGGCAACAGCCCGACAAATGCCACCGACCCGAGTGGACTCCAGGAGTTCCCGCTGAAACCGAAACTCAGCGGCGAAATTCCTGGCTGGCGCATGGAACCGGCACTTCCGACGGGGCAATTCCTGCTTGCGGACACCAGGGATGAGCCAGACACAATTCGTGACCCCATCGCCGCCGCGATTGTGATCAACTTCATTCCGAATCGGGATACGGTCGACAGTGAGCAGTTTGATTTCATTCAAATCGTGCGGACCACTTACAAGGACACAGGACAGTTCTTCGATCCGTCAAAAGGGAGAGACTCACGCAACACTGTCATTCGCGCGCGAACTCAGAGAAATGAGATTGTCACATCACTCAATGGCGCGGACTACGACGGCGATGGGAAGTCTGATCCTGTGCGGAGTGATTTCTGGATCGATGTGAATCCCAAACGGTTTCCGGACGGCAAACCAACGCCCTTTTACAACGAAGCTGTCGATCCGAAGTTTTCTGGAGGGTATTCTGGTTTCTGCACCACGAACGACGGCAGTCAGACTTGGAGACGTGCTTCTCTGATGGATTCGCCCGGATTATCCAGGGATGAAATGCGAGCAGTCATTTTCGAGTTTGAAACCGTTGCAGTTGATCGAAACACTGGAGTGACACTGGGGGCGATCCAATGGGGGTTTACCGCGACGCCTGCCGGCGGGGACGTCAAGTTTCAACCATTCCCAACGGTCGTCTCGCAACAACCCAGTCGGACGTTTGAAGCTGCGCTGAGTCGGTTTCTGCAACAAGTGGGAGGTGACGCGACGCCATTTGAACGTGCGCGTTTGCCTCGTCGGTAGTCGACAATGCGAAAGCCAAGTCTGCCTCGGCGATTGCTATTCTTTCTGCTGTTCGCAAGCCTGATCGTCAGCGGGCTGATCGGTGGTCGGGTTCTGTATCGTCTGCACACGCGGGCGCAGCTGATCCAACAGATTGACCAGGGGATTGCCTGGACGGAGATGGGATACGGACAACGGACCCTACTCGTGGAGTGGGGACTGCTCGGTGAGTTTTCTCCGTATCGCGCAAGTCTGACTGGCTACTCATGCTATGGTCCGAGAGATGGTGGTGAGTCTCGATCCCATGCCAGGAAGTTGATCGCATCCTTGGATTTGTTTCCTGAAATGACTGGACTCGGGGTGGGCGTGTGTGGGCTTCAGGACGAGGATTTGGCCTCTGTCGTGTGGCCAGATGGACTCAACACGCTTGGTCTCAGAGGCAATCCGATCACAGACAAAACTGGTATCGCCATAACAAAGTGCCCGAATCTTCGGAAGATTGGCCTTCGTGAAACGGGCATCACAGACGCGACCATCAAGGCTCTCGCCGAAATCAGCCAGTTGGAACTGCTGGATATTCGCAACTGTCCTGGCGTGACCCGTGAAGCCGTGCAACAACTCAAAGCAAAACTGCCAGATTGCGAAGTCATGTTTAACGCTGATTAGCACCTCGGTCTCGAAGGCTCGATCTACGCGGGCCTTGAAACACTCACGCAGCAGTACCGCTACCGCGAGTGGAAGCGCGACGACGGAGCCGCGTTGAAGATCGAACCGGAATCGATTGTTAACGAAGTGTTCTTGCGGTTTCTGCGGCTGGCAGAGTCCGGGCGGCTCGAATGGCAGTTTGAAGGCGGTCTCTGGCGACTGTTGTCCCACATGACCGTGCTGCGACTGAAGGAGAAGCAGCGTGACATACGCGACCCTCGCCGGACCGCGCGCGGAGGTTCGCAGCCACATCTCGAATCGGAGCTTGTTTCAGGGCAGGCCTATGACCATGCTCTAACGGCAGTCATGGAGGAGTTTCGCGATGTCCTGCAGGAATACCGACTGCAACTTGCAGAAGAGAGGCGTGTGATCTTCGACCTCTGGCTGGACGGTCGATCGTCCATTGAAATCGGCAGCGAGGTCGGCTGCAGTGATCGGAATGTGCGGCGGATTCTTGAGGCGATTCGGAGTGAACTGACTCAATTGATGCAGGATCGATTCGAGTAGCGTGAGATATGAGCCAGAGTTTCTCTCTGACACGTGCGTTGAGTGAGTTCGAGCGGGAGTGGAATTCCGGGCCTCCGCCGGCGATCGAGTCGCATCTCGCAGGTACGCCGAGCGACCGCAGAAAAGCGCTGCTTCAGGAATTCGTCTGCATCGATATGGAGTACCGCTGGCAAAGGCTGGCGGGTTCTCAGGTGTCGGGCGCGTTGTCAGTTTCCGCATCCGCGGCGACGCGAGAGCTTGGCGCAGAATCGACGATTCCAGCGCTGCTGGTAGACGACTACCTCGCGCAGTTTCCGGAACTGGGCGATGCCGCGACCGTTGATTCGTTGCTGATCGAAGAAGAGTTTCGCGTGCGGTGTCGCTGGGGCGATCAGCCGGACGTTGCGGAATTCCTCGCTCGTTTCCCGTATCAGGCGGACTCGCTGAAGTCGCGACTTGAAGCGGTTCGCCGTGAGACTGTCTCACCAGCAACTGCCGGCAATGCCGGTTCAGGAATCAGCGTCGAAGAGCTGCTGTCACGCATTGAGACAAGCCGTCTGTTTTCGGCAGACGGAATGCAGCTACTGAGAACGCAACTGCAGGAAGCGGAACCGTTCGCTGACGGGCGACAGGCGGGCGAGTGGCTGGTCGCCCAGAAGAAGCTGACCGATGGGCAGGTTCGGATTCTGCTCAAAGGGCCGACGTGTCCGTTGGTGCTGGGTTCCTACGTCATCCTGGATGAGATTGGTGCCGGCGGAATGGGGCAGGTGTTTAAGGCTCTGCACTCGGAAATGCAGCGTGAGGTCGCGCTCAAGACGCTGAAGAATTCACTGCCGGTCTCAAGCGATTCCGCTCAGCGGTTCCGTCGAGAGGTGCAGGCGGCTGCTCAGCTGGTGCATCCGAATGTTGTGGTGGCTCACGATGCGGGAGAAGTCGACGGGGTGCGGTTTCTCGTCATGGAATATGTTGAGGGGCAGAATCTGAGCACGCTCGTGCGACAGTCCGGCTCGCTGCCGTTGGCTCGCGCGGTGGACCTCATCCGACAGGCGGCCGAGGGCTTGAAGTACGCCCATGAACGCGGAGTGATCCACCGGGACGTTAAACCGGGCAACCTGCTGTTGAGCGATGAGGGTGTGGTCAAGGTCCTGGACCTCGGCCTGGCACGCTTCATCGTGCCGAATGAGAACACGCCGAATGCGCACGGCGAGCAGCTCACGAGTGCCGGCATGGTGATGGGCACGGCAGATTACATGGCTCCCGAACAGGCATCCGAAACACATACCGCCGACGAACGAGCGGACATCTACAGCCTTGGCTGCACATTGCACTTCCTGCTGACGGCCGAGCGGGTGTTTCCGGCTCCGACCGTGTGGCAGACGCTGGCTCATCACCACGAGAAGCCGGTCCCAACGCTGAGCAGCTCGCGCGATGACGTCCCACTGGAATTTGACGCGGTGTTTCAGCGGATGCTCGCCAAGAATCCTGCCGACCGATTCCAGTCGATGCAGGAAGTGATCGAAGCGCTGTCACCATTCGTGCATTGGGGCAGGGAATTTCGCGCAGGGTGGAACGGGCGCAGCGCCGGCCCACCATCAGGCAGCTTCACCAGAGAGCCCGGCAGCGATGTCGACTCCGGATCGACGGAGGTCGCGGAGCGTGGTGGAAATGTCCGCGAGCGGGATTGTGAATCGGGCGGGCCTGTGGAGGCTGACAGAACACTGTTGCTGCCATCTGCGAAACGGCGTCGCCAGAGGCATGGACCGATGCTGGCGGGCGGAATGCTGGTGGCTGCTGTGGCGGCCATCGTGATCTTCAGCGACAACCCGGAAAAGCTGGCGCGCAATGACACGGTCATTGCTGTCCCTGATACAGACATCACGCCCGGACCAGTGAATGCCGGAGATGACGCAACAGAGCCGCCTGGCGATATGAACTTCATCGCAGTCGTGAAACAGAGGGATGAACTGATCTCGGCGATCTGGGCAACGGACGAAAAGGCGGAACGTGTGCGGCTCCGTGAATCCGTCCGGGCTTTGCCCTCGCCCGCCGACGGCTTGAAAGCAGACGAGATTCCGCCGGAAGAATTGGACGATGCCACGCGGTACGACAAGTTTCTGAAGGAGAATCTCGTCGCCGTGCTGGGCAGCAGTCACGGTCGGCACTGGAACAATGTCAGCACAGTTGTCTTCACGAACGACTCGAAACACCTCATCACCGGCAGCGGAGACGGAACCGTCGCTCTGCGCGACGCCGAGACCGGCAAACTGCTGCGGTCAATCGAGTTCCCGGCACACGTCGTCGATCTGGCAGTGTCGCCCGAGGGCAGCCTGCTGGCTGTGGGCATTTTTGACGGGTCTGTTGAACTCTGGGACATCAGCCTGTCAACGCGGTCTTATCAGAGGCAGTTTGAAACAAGCTACACGTACAAAGTCGGTTTCAGCCCCGACGGTCGCTGGCTGGTCATCAGTACGCTCGGCGCACTGCATCTCCAGAATCGCAGCACCGGCGAATGGCGGGCGTTTCCCGAGTTACGATTCACAAAGTGGATGGCGTTCTGTGATTCCAATCAGTTAGCGCTGGTCCATGCCGTCAACGCAAATGAAGTGACTGTTCTGGACCTCGACACGGGATCGGTAACGCGAACCCTTCCTGCCGCAGGTTGTGTGGCCGTGCAGGTGACCGCCGATCGAAAGAGTCTGGTCGGTTGCCTGCGCCCTGCCGGCCTCACTGTCTGGACGACCGGGACCTGGGATGAACATCCTGCGATTGAGCTGAGTGGCCTGTGGTCGCTCGCGACACATCCGTCAGACGCCGGGTTGCTGGTGGCAAGCTGCAATCCGGTGGCCGATGCTCCGGGGCCGCTGGCGGTGATCGACCTGAAGGCAGGGAAAATCAAACAGACGTTGTCGATGCCGACATGGAACACCATTCCGACGCTCGCCTTCAGTCCGGATGGCCGCCGCTTCGCAACAGGGTCACAGCAGGGAACCATTTCCTTGTGGGACGCGCAGACGTGGACGCGACTCGATCTCGACCCGGAGCACCGTCATGCCGGAGTAGTTCACAGTCTGGATGGCAGCAGTAACGGCGATCGAGTCGTGTCCGCGTCTGACGCTGGAACGATCTTGCTGTGGGATTTGCGGTCAGGACAGAACCTTCTGGCCGGCCATAGCGGAAGCCGGAGGGCCAGCGCGGTGGCTTTTAATTCAGCCGGAAATCGGGCGGCGTTCTATGATTCGGAGGCCGGCATCAGTTTGCTGAATTCCTCAGACGGTTCACCGGCGGGAACCGCGATGCTGCCGTCGCTGGGAGATTTCGTACATTCACTGGTCTTTGCCGGAGAGCCCGAGCACCTGTTCGCCGGCCTTGGCAGTGGCTCAGTTCTGGAAATTGATCCACTCACCAGATCGCGGCTGGGCGAAAGAACGGTGAGCACCGACAAGGTCGATTCGCACCTGCTGGCGATCAATCGAAAACGCGACGCACTGCTGGCCGTGACGCCACCAGTGAGCGGAGGAGTGAGCGGCATCGTCCGCCTGTTAGATTTGAGCGGCGAGAATCCCGTCAACTGGACTCGGGATGGCTATCCCCCTGCCGCATTTTCTGCGGATGATCAGTCCGTCATCTCTGGCGACAATTACAACACCTTCCTGATCTCCCCGCGTTCCGCTCCGAACAGTGTCGGCAAGCTGATGCCGAGATCGTTCAACCGGGGTGGTGCTTTTCGAACAACGAGTCAGGCCGTGGCCGTCAGTCCGCTGGACGGCACATTCGTGACGGGTTACAGCAACGGGACACTGCACGTCTGGAATCACCTGGGCGAATGGCAGCGTTCCTTTCGGATCGGCCCGCCAGGTGGTCGAATCGAAGACCTGAAATTCACCCCCGACGGTCGCTACCTGATCACGGCCAACGGCAACAGCACGATGTATGTACTGCGGATGAACCCATAGTCTCAGCTAGTGGCAACTGTACTTCGGTCAAACAGATGCCGGGGATGGATCGATTCAGTCACGCGATTGATTACCCGCGCCTTGATCAAGCAGGTCGCCCGGCGTACGAAACGCCGTTTGACTGGCGTCGAGGCCAATTCGACCGAGAGTTTAGCGATCTGGGCTGCGCCACGTCTGAAGGGCCTTCAGCTTTTCACCATGACCTTCGTGGCCAGCACGTTCATGACAGGCTCGCAGCGGTCCCCATCAGCCGTTCTTCCTTATCACGCGGCCACTGAGCCACCTTGAAGCGTTTAGAGTGGGCAGCGGCATTATTGCCGTCCACAGTCAGCCCTTAAGGGGCGAGCCCGCCCTGCATGTCAATGACGTTGGTCGCCGCGTGGTCCGGCACACCGGCCATG
>JAQBWV010000317.1 GCA_027624335.1 Planctomycetota bacterium | reverse complement strand
ATTGGCCGTGGAAGTTGCCGCGCTCGAATCCTCCACGGTGGCTTTCTCGACGACGGTGGGCTGGCCTGTCGCAGGATCTACTGGTTCGTCCGCAAACGTCTTCGGTCGTGGCGCCGGATCTTTGGTCGCAGGAGTCGGGACAGCAGCTTCACCTCGCAGGACTTCGGCTTTCCATTCAGTTCGTGCATCTTGAGACTTCCATGCGGTTTTCGCATCGCAGGTACTATTTTCCGAGGCGGACGACGTGGCGCACGTTCCGCAATTACCAGGCGAATATCCGCAGCGAGCGACGGCGGAAGAACAGCCGACCGTTGCACACAGACGCGGCAGACCGAAGACAGGACCATAGCTGACGTAGTACGGAGTCGTTGAACAGCCAGTTGCACTGCAGCGCTGTGGCCCGCAACTCGCCGGTGCGTACAATGTCGAGCGGTAATTTGACGACGCCGAGTAACTAACTTGCTGGCCACCGTAATACGGGTTTCCGTAAGGGGCTCCGTATTCGTAACCACCAGACCCGTAACCGCCGTACCCATAATGTCCGACCGGCCCGAAGACCGCGTCATACAACCACGGGATTACTCCAGCATCCGCCGTCGATAACTGACCGGGAACAAGTGTCAGTGCCAGAACAAGGATTCCAAACCGCCGTGCTGGTTGTCTCATTTTTCGTTCCCCGGTTATTAAGAGGCTTGCATTGTGAGGCTGGCCGTCCGCCTTCAGAATGCGACCCGCGATTCAGCGGGCTGCGAGTTCTCTTGCTTAACTTCAGAAGCAGACACCGCTCCTGACCTGCGATCCAGCATGGCAACGCAGCCACGCTGGGTAAGATCGCCAATCTACCGACTTGGCTGGTTGTATCGGTCGTGCCAGGTGAAGTCAACGAGCCACAATCCGCGTCAGCACCGACGTCAACCTGATCGACCTGCGGCCAACGACGGTCAACCTGTTCGACTCATCACTCCACCCACGCGGAAGGACTTTCAATGGACTTGGCAGAAACTTTTGAAGCGGGACTGAGCTACTCCGAGTTCCTGACGGCTCACGGCACCGCAGACCATCAACAGCGTTGGGCCACAGTCCATGAGCAGGTCAACCTGACGGGCTCGCAGTGGGAACTTCTCGGTGGCTTCATTCGCGAGATGAAAGTGTTAGTTGTCGCGGGTGCGTGGTGCGGAGACTGCGTCAACCAGTGTCCAATCTTCGACCACTTCGCCACCGCCTCGAACGGCAGGATCAAACTGCGATTCTTCGACCGGGATCAACACTCGGATCTGGCCGACGCACTTTCAACCTGCGGTGCTCAGCGAGTTCCTTCCGTGTTATTCCTCAGCGAGGACAACTTCGTCTGCGGTCGTTACGGAGACCGCACGCTCGCGAAGTATCGCAATATGGCGGCGACGCAACTTGGCGCCGCCTGCCCGAGCGGCATCGGCGAGTCGGATCAAACATTGCTCGATCAGGTCACGCAGGAATGGCTCAACGAATTCGAACGCATTCAACTGATGTTGCGATTGTCAGGTCGCCTGCGAAAACTTCATAACGACTGACGTACCGTTTGTGCACGCCTGCCGGAAAGACACGACATTTCGTCATCGCCCGGTCCCTGAGTCTGGTCGCTGTCTGCAGAGCGTTGTGCGTGGCTATTACAATTATCACGCCGGGCCGGGCAACGTCACCGCGATGGAGTGGTTCCGTCGCGAGGTGACACATGCATGGCCTCATGCTCTGCGTCGTCGCAGACAGCGCCATCGGATGCCCCGCAACGATTCGGGAACATTGCCAACCGCAGGATTCACCATCCCGAATCCCGCATCCTTTCTCCCAACGAACGATTCTGAGTCTAACGCCCGAAGTAGGAGCCTCATGCAGTGCTTCAGAACAATCGGCCGCCTTCGTGAAGTACAACGCGGTTCCGATGGAATTCAGCGAAGAGGACTTCGAACAAATTGCGGACGGAAACCTCGTGACGAAAGCAATCTTCCTGCCGGACCCGAAGTTTCGGGAGCTCGCCATCGCCGGACTCGAAACTCTCGTTTCAACGCGAACCGATCCAGGCGTCGACGCCGTCGCCGAAGCCGGGAACCGCGGAACAATTCTGGCCATCCTGCGGCGGGGCAACCGGGCCCAGGCGGCGACGTTGATCGGTCCGGATCCGGTCGACGCGAGAATTCTGCTGATTCGACAACGACTCACAGAACTGGACTCCGGCACGGCGGCGAATTCCGATCCGCAAAGTGTCGTGGTCTGGATCGAAGCCATCGGCGAGCGTTCCGGACCCGACGCTGCGTCCACAAAGGAATGTGTCTGAGCCAGCTTTTCGATCTGCCACCTGCCATGACTGTGAGCGGAAGGTGTTAAGCCAATGGCCCCACGTTGTGAAGAGTGAGTTTCGTTACCATGACATGTGCGCCCGACAACTGGCAGAGTTGTTTTCTGCCAGATTTTCCGGGATGCCATGTCTGCTTTGCAAAATGGGGACGTTCGTTCGGTCATCAGGAGATTGGGTGATGTGATTCCCAGAGAGAAACTTAACCAGCTTCAGCCAGTCGGACCAGCTGCTGTTTACACGACGCAGTAAAGAATACGTGGTTGGTGCCTGAACAGGATGTCGGTCTAACTTCCGAGTGATTAAGATCAGTCGAAACGTTGAGTCAAAACTCCTTATGGAGACGAGGCCGTGTCTCGGTACTTTCGCCTGTGGTTAACTGCGATCTGGATCTCCAGTACATGCCCGGTAACCGTGTTGGGGCAGTCGACTCAACCGTTGTCAGAGACTCAACGAACACAATTCACACAAAGCGTCCGTGCGTTGCAGGCAAGTCTCGATAAACGGCCCGATCGCGGATCGCCTTTATGGGCCGACGCGGCAATCTTCCCCAAAGCCCTGGCGTGGGCGTTGAAGTACGACCGCGAGTTTTCTCCCGCTGACATCGGCCTGCTGGAACAGGCGATACGGCGTGGTCGGGAACGGTTTCTGGCGCTGGCTGAGGGAGCACCTGCATGGTCCGCTCGTCGAGGTCAACTCGCATTGGGCTATGTGTCTCAGATCGACAGTTCGGTGCAGCCGTATGGCGTAATTGTCCCGAAGGGCTATGACCCGAAACAGCCGATCCGGTTGGACGTCGTTCTGCATGGAAGTCGGCGTCCAGTTGGGATGAGCGAGCTGAAGTTCATGGCCGGTTTCGACGCTGGAGATGCGGCGAATCCTTCGCCGCCCGCCCAGACCTTTATTGAACTGCACCCGCTGGGACGAGTCGAAAACTGCTATCGATGGTCCGGTGAGACCGACGTCTTTGACGCTATTGAGGACGTGTGCCAACGATACAACATCGATCGAAACCGGATCGTGCTGCGTGGGATGTCGATGGGAGCATCCGGTACGTGGCATCTGGGTCTGAAGCATCCAGACCGTTTCGCAGCGATCGGCCCGTATTGCGGCTACGTGGACACGCACAAGTTCTCGGAAACGCCACTTAAGAATTTCGTGCGAGTCGGACCGTTGCCCGAGCATCAGGAACTGGGCCTGCACATGCTCGACTCGATCGACTACGCGGCCAATGCCGGGGTCGTGCCGGCCATCGCCTGCATCGGCGAAAAAGACGTATTCTTTCAAGCGCACGTCATCATGGGCGAGGCCATGCGGCGCGAAGGCCTGCAGATGATCAATCTCATTTCTCCTGGCACCGGGCACGTTATCGACCCGGTCACGCACGCCGAGCAAATGAAACGTATCGCCACACATGTCGCCGTCGTCCCGCGACATCCTCGCGAATTACGGTTCGTCACCTGGACGCTCAAATACAACCAGTGTCATTGGCTGGAGGTACTTCAGTTGGGTCAACATAACGCTCGCGCGGAACTCTCCTCAAAGCTGGTCGATGGAGTTCTCGTTGTGGCGGATCCACAGAACATCACGCAATTCGCCGTTAGCAAAACGGGACTGCCCGAGCGTCCACGAAGCCTGCGGATCGGTTCGTCGTCGACCGTTTTCCCGTTCCTCAGCGACCGGGTCGAACTGGCGCACCGCGACGGGTCATGGCACATCATGGACGAACGCGATCAGGAAAGTCGAAGCGGCAAGCGTCACGGCCTGCAGGGGCCCATCGACGACGCCTTCACCACCCCCTTTCTCTGCGTCCGTGGCACCGGCCAACCCTGGAACGCCGACGTTCAGAAGTATGCCGACGCGAGCCTCCGTCGATTCGCCGATGAATGGCACCATTATTTTCGAGGGGAATTGCCAGTTAAGGACGACGTGGACGTGACACCCGGCGACATTCGAACTCGCAACCTGATCCTGTTCGGCGACCCCGGCAGCAACAGATGGATCGCGGAAACGCTGCCGCACCTGCCACTGAAATGGTCGAAAGTGTCACTGCACATGGATGGCCAGGAATACTCCGCTGCGGACCACGCCCCCGCGTTGATCACACATAATCCGCTGCCGGGCGCGGGCGAGCACTACGTGGTGCTCAATAGCGGTCACACGTTTCGCGAGGCCGAACTGGCGAAACTCAACTACCTGCTGTTTCCTCGGTGGGGCGATTGGGCCGTCCTGAATCTCGCTCCTTCACAGACCAGTTCCGACGTCGTGCAGGACGAAGTCCGTCGAGCGGGATTCTTTAACGAACAATGGAGATTTGCAGATCGTTCGACCACACAGTAGTTTCGTTCTCCTGCCGCTCAAATCGGGCTCTCTTGATTTAACGCGTGAAAGTCCTCGGCGAGAAGCGACACATTCACGTTTCATTCCGTGATTTGATCGATCGGATGTCGGTAGTCGATATCGAGACGCTTTTGCCTCAGCACTTCCAGATGCTGAGTGTTGCTTGAGCTGACGGACGCACAGAGATTACCTCATCAGTAGTCGGAGATGAGTTCCTCTCCTGCACGTGTACTCAACGCCTGATATATTCCCATATTGAGATTCTCGGAGAGAAACCTGACGGCACCATCGGAAATCAGCATGTGACATCCGCCTGTATGAAAGCTTCCTGCGCATTCAGTGGTGCCGCCGTTGATCGGGTCGTTGATTTCCGCACCCATCAGGTATTCGCTGATATCTGTGGGTGGGTTTCCATCACCACCGACTGCGAAATTGTACTTTCGATCATCGCCCGCCATGTTTGCGCTCAGTTTTGTCTGAACTTCCATGACCATCAATGTGTTGCTCAAGCCGTCTGTAATGTCTCGAAGTCTCACGGAACTGTTGATGAAGAAGAGGCCGTTGCCGCTAAAGCAGGTGTCATTCATCGTGTCACATTCGTTGTCGTTGAATGTGTTGGTTCCGCAATTCCCGTTGTAATTGGACGATTGGTAGCCTCCCTGTCCGCCGTAATTGAGATCACCGCCAGGCTGTGATGGGCACTGAAAAACCGGAATGACGGTATCTCGGCCAGCCAGCCGTTGTTCCGTGTCCGTGGAAACTCCCGCATCACTGCCCATGACATTCTGCACACTTTCGTACAAGGTGGCCTGATCTATCTGTGGCAGGATCTTTGAGTGCCAGGTCCAGCCCCAGCCAAAAGGATTTGGAGTCCCCGGGACGACGATGTTCGCAGACGGCAGCGTGCTATTCGTATCGTGGTAATTGTGCAGGCCCAGTCCGATCTGCTTCAGGTTATTCCTGCACTGAGATCGTCGTGCAGCCTCGCGAGCCTGCTGCACCGCCGGCAGAAGCAAGGCAACCAGAATAGCAATAATTGCGATCACCACGAGTAATTCGATCAGCGTAAAGCCACTTTGCGGAACACGTCGCTTCATGATAGCTCCTCAAAAACAAGAACAGCAAAACAACAACAGGACAGGTATAGCTGCTGAAGAAACTGAAACATCGGTCCGGTCGGTTCAGTGGCTTTCGGTTATTCAATTCTTCAACGTTAGTTTTCAGCCGAAACCCTTTCCAACTCGATCTCGATCACATTCGGTTTATCCGACGCGACGTTCACGATACTGCTACTCTCTGCCACTCGCAGTTCAATTAGCGTCTCTTGTTTCGGTGCGTTACCCGGAGTGGCAATCTCTTGCCCACTGGCGTTCACTTCGATATCCACGGACTCCGAAGACGGTTCCTCTGGCGATGAATAATCAACGCGATGTTTTCCGACGATTGCCCCGTCCGCGTTTTGATAAGTCGTCAACACGAAAACGCCATTCGCCTGGAGAGTCCCAACCGCTGACCTACCGTCACGCGGAGCCCCGTCGGCTTCTACGGGCGTGAATGTGACCGTTCCGCCAGAAACAGGCGTGCCGTCAAAAACAGCCTTTCCCTGTACCTCGGCTGTCGGGTACCCAGAGTCGCCGCAGCCAGATGCGACTACCAATAGCACCGGAAACAGTCCGAACCATTCGCTGCAACGACGAAACATCTGGGGGTCCTCGATTCGCGTGCGAAAAAATGCTGGTTTACGAAACACGGTGGACCTGAACACAATATTCTCGACAAGAGACCAAGTACAATCGACCTCTCAAAATGGTACGTTAGTTCGCACCAGGATTGCAAAGCCAGATCAGGTGAGGACGTCGAGTTGAGTGCAGTAGTCGAGTTTCTTTTGCGGGTGACTGTTAGGGCGCGTAGCAGTTGTGCAGGGTGGCTGTTTTCATCGACGAGTGGGTCGGTCCTGCGAGACATGGTCGACAAAGCCTGCTTCGCGTAGATTCGCGACGGAGCGAGTAGGAAACGGCTTGCTGGATTCAGTATGAGTGCCGCTTTTCT
>JAQBWV010000316.1 GCA_027624335.1 Planctomycetota bacterium | reverse complement strand
TATCAGATTCGACTGGCGGGTTGTCACAAAAATGTTATCGCCCGACATTCGGATCTCGTGATAGTTCAACAGGACTCCGACATTTGACGATCCACCCATTCGGAATCCTTTAGCTCCTCCCAGGTCATAGCTGATCCCGAACTCCGGCCCGACCAGGTGCGAATTGACTGAGTTATTCAGGAAGGATGTGATTGGATACAGCTGTGGATCACTAAGGATGTAGAAGTTGGCCATCGTGGCAGCGCCGCCACCACCGCCGCCGCCACCCAGGTTATCTTCGATAGCGCCGGCGTTGTCGACGATCATGTCTGCATTGTCGTCAAAGCCGTTCGGTAGCGAGTGAAGCTTCACGTCGGGCAGCGGCGGGTTGTTGGCATTGTTCTGGTTGTCGTACAGAATTCCACTATCGCGACCAAAGAACCCGAACCCCTCATTGATGGCCATGTACCGGAACCCTGTGTTCGGTCGAATTCTCACACTGTCGGTCTTATACAGCGGCATCGACTTCCACTTGAGACCAGTGCCGTAAACCTCGATGTCGTTTTTAATTCGAAAGTCGAGGTCGTAAACGGCGCTGGCACCGCCCTCGTATGTGTCACCAAACACTCTCTCAAGAGTTCCGTCATCCAGTGGAATGCCCCGCAGGTTCAACAGATTGTTCTGCAGAATTTCAAAGACGTTTGGCGAGTTCGCTGCGGTGGTTAGAGGAGTGTCACCTGAAATAACCATCTGATTGAAGTCGTCGACGATCCTCGCAATAAGTTCCTGTTCTGCACCTCGACCGGGGGCAACCGCGTCTCGTGCGTTGAACTCGTTGGACTTGTCCTGAGCCCACAAGCCCCAGAGTTCCATGCCCGACCCATCGGCGTTTTCACCTTCAAGAGTCAGTCTCAATCCCTTAAGACTCGGGTTGGTGATTTCGTCACCGCGGACAGGGTCAAACAAGCTGAAACCGGAACCGCCGTTACCATCTCCAGTTAATGCGTCGAGATAGTCGTCGATGTTGGCGCCACCACCACCGCCACCACCGACACCCTCCAGTACCGTCCGAATCTGCTCTCTGTAGATTGGGGCAATCGGATTCCCGATCAATTTCTTGCCTTGCGATGACTTCATCTGGACGTACTCGGTTCGAAACTTCCAGCGACTGGGCAGACCGATTCGACTTTGCGAGTCAGACTCCCACAAGCCGTTGCGATTTGCGATCTGGTTAAATTCCTGTTCGTACGGACTGATTTCAGGATACGGCTGATAGTAGCTCGGATACGCACCTGCTGGTTGTGTCATCGCGGAGTAGCTGGAGTAGCCGTCTACAGGACTCCCCTGATAACCCTGCATTGGAGGCGGCCCCATTCCACCTGCTGGAGGATACGGCATCTGCGACCACGCAACCTTCGCTGGTACGAGGCAGAAAACGATCCCCATCAACATTGTCAGCCAAAGGTGTTGCCGCATCAGTCAGTCCCTGACATTCAGTGTTTCCGGAGGCAGCCCTGGCGCGGCAATCCGCGCCTGAGACCATGACTCTGAAACACTTATCGTCGACGCTGTCTGTTAATCTGTAGCGATTATCCGGATAGTGGCGAATTTCCGGATTATGCGGCCCAGCAGGACGTTAAGTGAACGCCTGCCAATTACTCGATCACCTTGTGAAGGGTCATTCAACGCAGACACTCGCGTGTGCAACAACGTAGCGACCAACCAGGGTTACCTCGTACTTTCCCGTCAACAGATTCCTGACATGAGGCGGCTCTCAGTAACCTGACACGCGACGCTGGCGACAACGGTTTACAACTGATCGTGGTGAAAATTGGTCTTTCCGTGAAAACGTGATTCTGACTAGAACCCCACTGCTCGGCATTCTGGCCGAATTCGGCGCCAGCTCGTTTCAATTGTTTCCCCCTCGATGCACACCTCGCTCAGTTGCCAGACTTCCTCCGACATCACGTTCGGAAGCGGCGATAAACCTCACATCTCAGTTTTCAACCCCCCTCATTCCAAACCAACCAGGTACCCGCTTGTCTGCGTCGGTGCATGTTCCTGTCATGTTGCGTGAGGTTCTCCAACAGCTTGATCTCACACCGGGGCTAACCGTCGTTGATGGGACGGTCGGGGCGGGTGGGCATAGTCGGATGATTTCAGAACAGATTGGTGAAACGGGAACGCTGATCGGGCTGGACCGTGATCCAATGATGCTGTGCTTTGCTGCGGAGTTTGTTTCCGGTGATGGTCGGTATCTGATTCAAAGCAGTTACTCGGACCTTCAACGCGTTCTCAACGAACTGGGAGTCGAAGCGGTTGATCGCATCCTGCTGGATTTGGGCCTTTCGTCCGATCAGCTGGCGGATCGGCAGCGAGGATTTGGTTACTCGGTCGATGCTCCACTTGATATGCGGTTCGACATTCAATCAGGTCAGTCCGTCGAAGAGTTCCTGACGAATGTCGACGAGCTGAAGCTGGCAGAAGTTCTCACGACGTACGGCGAAGAAAGATTCAGCGAGGCCATCGCGCGGCGAATTGTCGCGCGGCGGCGCAAACAGCCAATCAAGACAACCAGAGATCTTGTGGAAACCCTGGAGGAAGCCATTCCTGCCAACGTCCGGCAGCAGTCTCGGAAAGACCCGGCAACGCGAGTTTTTCAGGCATTACGAATTGCAGTAAATCAGGAGCTGACACATCTCGAACAGGCTCTTCGGGAAGAGCTTTACGAGGCACTCGTTCCTGGCGGCAGGCTGGCGATCATTACGTTTCACTCATTGGAAGACAGACTCGTCAAGGACGCGTTTCGCGATGACAGCCGTTGGAAAGTGCTGACAAAGAAGCCGACAGCACCGACTCCGGCTGAGGTTCGAATGAACCCCAGATCACGCAGCGCCAAACTTCGAACGGCGATCAAGCTATGACAGACGAATACGAAAAAGACGATGACGAAGAGTATGAATCCGAGCAGGAAGAACTCTCGGAATCAGAATCTGACGATGAGTCCTCGGACGATTCGGAAGGAGCCAACACTGAGGGCGACGATACCGTCGCGTCGTGGGGCTACGAAGAAAAGAAGTCGCGATTCAGCCGGGAAGTGATTGCCGGTTTTGCCGCGATTGGCGTGCTGATTGCGATCTTCTGTGTTGTGGTCATGAAGAAATTTCCCGGCAACGACGAGGCCAGCGGCAGCAAGACCGTCTCGGCTCCTGACGCCAGCCTGGGCAATCCGGCACTGGATCCGAACGATCCGTTCGCATCGGGAGCGAATCTCGGAACGCAGTCTGAACCCGGAATCGACGGTGAGTCTCAGATCGATCCGTTTTTGAACGACGAAGCGGGCAACCTTGGAACTCTAACTGGTGCATTGGCGGCGGCCGGATCGGGAAACCTTGATTCAGGAAAGGCGCTGCCATTTCCCGCTGATGTGTCAGGTGGAGCGACCACCTTTGAAGATCCGTTCGCGAGTAATTCCGCATCAGTCGATCTTTTCGCAAATCAACAGGAACCAGGTGTTGCAGCCGGAGCAACCTCGAAACCTGAAACATCTGCAGGAATGGACGCGGCTGACAGATTGAAAACTGGTGACGAATTCGGGGCGAACGGACTTACTCAAACTGAGCGAATGCCGAACGTCATCGATCCATTCGTGGCCGATCGTCGAGATGTCTTCGGTGCGTCTCCCTCGGGAAGTGTCGATACCGGAAATGCTGACCTCTTCGCTCCGACAGGCGTGCCCGGTAATCCTACTGGAGTTGCTGATCCACTGGGATCAGTGGGGGACTCGATCGCTGGCAACGCCTTCGAGGAGTCGGGGCTGCCGGACCTGTCAGGTGCTGGCCGGTCGACGACGATGGATTCAAGCAGCGATCCTTTCGGGCCGAGAGTCCGCGAGACTGCCGACAGTAGTTCTTCAGGCGACACTGCTTTGGCTCCGGGAGAAGCGACGGTAACGCTCGACAATGAGTTCGGAAGCAACACGAGTAATTCACCGTTTGGTACGGAAGCAGTTCCGCTGGGGTCAGATCCGTTCGGAACACCGACAACCGAATCTCCAACGAACGATCCGACGACCCGAATAGCGGGATCCGAACCAGGCGGCCTGTTTGATCGTGGTCCGGGGAACTCAGTGGCGGATGGGGGACCGCGAAACAACTCGCTGGTTGACCCGTTAAGTCAACCAGATTTCGCTTCCGGGCCTGCGACCGGAAACCCATTTGGCAGTCCCGATTTGCTTAGCTCAGGAAGCGAATTGGGAACGGGGGCAAGCAATTCGCCAGACCCTTTCGGTCGGAATGACCCATCACGAGGCTCGACTGACTCCTTCTCCAGCGAACCATTTGAAACGCAGAATAATCTTGCGAGTGGCAGGTCCGAGTCACGCAGCAGTCAGCCAGCCAATCTGTTTCCTGGCAGCAGCAGTGGGCGGCCCGCAGTTGGAACGGCGTCGACCGAAACGTTTCAACCGCCGCTGACGCCCGTAACTGAAGGTCCCTTCTCGAATAGTTTCGAGACGACGAACACCGGTACCTATACCGTTAAGGACGGGGACACTTACTGGAATATTTCAAAGAAGGTCTATGGAACCGCGAAATACTTCAGGGTGCTGGCCGATCACAATCTGAGCACAATTTCGGATCCTCAGAAAATGCGGGCGGGGCTGATTGTGCAGACTCCAGACGCTTCCTTTCTGCAGCGTCAGTTAACGACGGTAAGTCGGTCTGCGCCCACAGGTCTCACGGGTGAGATCGAATCGGTGGCCGGGACCGGTAGTACGGGTCCTTTCGGATCGATGGCTTCGACAGTCGCGCCTTCACGAACATCCGTTGGGAACAGTCAATCCGCTTCAGAAGTGGAACCGTCGGGCATCCTGTTTAACGAACAGGGATACCCCATGTTTCAGATTGGGCAGAGTGACACGCTTACGTCGATTGCGTCAGATCATTTGGGCCGAGCGTCTCGTTGGAAGCAGATTTTCAACATGAACCGCGATCAGTTGCAAAGCCCGGACAAGCTGCAGATCGGCATGCTCCTGAAACTTCCTGCTGATGCCAGTCGCGTCCCGCTGGTCGATCGGACCTCGTCGCTCCGATAACAGAAACACTGTCCCTTTCTCCGATTGAGTCGTCCGGGGATGCAGGTGTTTGACGAGCCGTGACGCTGCAGTGTCTGAGACGAGGATGCGGAGAGTTCTCGCCACTGACGATGGCAACGACGGCACAGCGCTGACGTAAGCCATGTTCTTCCGTTTCGGGAGCGCACTTATCCTGATCGTAGCGACTTCGCTGCTTGGCATTCTTGTCGAGAAGCAGAATTTGACGCTGCGCCGTGAACTGAGTCGTCAACACTACCGCATGGATGTGTTGCAGGAAGAACACGCTCGCTTGCGATTGCGTTCACAGCAGCTGGCGGCTGTCGAACGACTGTTTGCAACGATCGAGGACAAGGATTCCGGGCTGGTTCCCTCACAGCCGGGATCGAGCATCAAGTCTCTCGCAGAAGAGTCTTCACCGGATGGCAACTCAGTGGATCCTCGCACCACACCGGATGATCACGACGAGCCGGACGCATCAGACCTGACGACGCGCCGAGTACCGCTGTTGTTCTGGCAGAGGCCGGTCGATGACCCACGGATAAAGAGGCGTCAGCAATGACCGTTTCTTCAACCCGTAGCGCCGAGCATGGCCGCGTTCAGTTCGCGGCCATTCTCGTGATTGGTCTGTGGGCTATCGTGATTGCACGACTTTACGTCGTGCAGTGGCAACAGGCAGAAGAACTCACGTCCTACGCAACACAGCAGCAGAATACGGAAGTCACCGTTCCAGCTCGCCCCGCAGACATTGTCGACCGCAGTGGTCGGCTGCTGGCCACGACGATTGTCGCGCAGAGCCTGTTCGTCGACCCGCATCGGCTGAAGGTGAGCGACGACTTCATTGTTCAGCTGGCGAAAACGCTGTCTCTGGATGCTGGGTCGTTGCAGGATCGCATCGCGAGTCATTCGGACAAACGCTTCCTCTGGATCAAGCGACGTGTCAGCGATGACGAGTACGAGGCGGTTCAGAAACTGGATTGGCCTGATAGCGCTTACGGATTTCGGGATGAGTTTCTCCGTCAGTATCCGCAGGGGCATGTCGCTTCTCACGTACTGGGATATCGAAATATTGACGGCGAGGGAATGGGCGGGGTTGAGCAAAGTCTCAATGATCTGATCGAAGGTGTTTCCGGAAAACGGCGTCTGGTCCGAGACGCTCTTGGGCGGATTATTGAGGTCACGTTTGATCCTGACAGCGAGCCGAAACGCTTCGAGGCCGTTCGATTGACGCTTGATCTGACGATTCAGATGTTTGCGGAAAGTACTCTTGACGACGTCGTTGAGGAGTGGAAACCGACAGGTGCCTGTGCGATCGCGATCGATCCGCAAAGTGGCGAGATCCTGGCGATGGCGTCTCGCCCGACGTACTCGCTGAGTGACATGTCTCACGTGCCTGAGAACGCATGGAGAAATCAGGCAATCAGCATTGTCTACGAGCCGGGTTCGACGTTTAAGCCGTTCATCGTCGCCGAAGCGCTCCAGGCCGGTCTTGTCAAAAACGATGAAATCTTCGATTGCGAAAACGGCGAGTATCAAATGGGGCGGCGCCTGCTGCACGACCATCATCCGTATCCTGAGCTTTCTGTGACGGACATTCTGGTTAAGTCCAGCAATATCGGCATGGCAAAGATTGGTGAGCGACTGAAGAATCGAGGACTTTAC
>JAQBWV010000315.1 GCA_027624335.1 Planctomycetota bacterium | reverse complement strand
CAGCCTCTCAATCCAGACCATCAAGCAGTTTATCGAGGCTGCCGTCGAGCGGGTTCTTTTCAGGATCGGTGACAACCGTTTCATCAATTTTCATCGCCTGGGCAGCTCGTGCCGCATCGTTTCCGGTTGGCGTATCACTGCCGGATCGTGGTTTGGTGGACACGGTGTCGGATGACGACCCCGTTTGAGCCGCAGCTGTTTCTGCGGCGGCTTCACCTGTCACACCGGCAGCCGCCGCTGCAGAACCGTCCGTCGACTCGCTGGCGTTTGCGGCTTCTTCAGATTTCATCGCCCAGGGAATGACGGAAAGGATTCCCAGGACGACCACACAGCCGATCGTCGCCTGTATTGTTGCCTGGACCAGTCCGCTTTCGGAGACGGCACCGAGCACTTCCTGCGGACTGCGGCCTTTGAGATTCCTGATGAATTCCCGCACCTCTTCCGCCGTAGAAGAAGCGTCCGCCGTGAGTCGTTTCATGTCAGCGGTAATGCCCGTCGACGTTGGCGGCTGTTGTTCCAGTTGTTCGCGAGTCTGTTCCACGTTTTGCCTCCACGAGGATTCAGAAGGACTGTGCTGATCTGCTGTTTCTGTGTTACTTCTTTTTGACGTCGTCAACGATATGAACCAGATCGCCACCGGCTTCGCTGACCGCTTCAATGACCGGTTCGAACCGCTGAGCAATCGCTTCGTGATGCACTTTCAGAAGAACCGTCCGCTCGCCAGCCGGCGCGTCGCCGAGTTGATCTTCAATGGCGCTCGCCAGTTGCGCGACGCCGATCTCCTGCCCGTTCAGATAAAGCTTATTTTCATTGTCGACTACAACGCTCACCATCGAGTGTCCGGCATTCTCAAGATTGCTGGCCTTCGCCGGAGTCCATTGCAAATGGCTGTCGTCCTGAGCCCGCGCGAGAATCACGAAAAAGATCAGCAGATTGAACGCGATATCCCCCATAGCCATGCTGGGGACCTCCGCTCGTGCTGCTCGGCGTTTGATTTTCATCTTTTAAGAAGGTTCCAGGTTCAATGTTCCGGGTTCCGAGTTGCAGGTTGCCTGACACATTAGATTCGAGTTCTGCCAACCTGAAACCATGAACCCGGAACTGTGAACTTTTATCAGGGCACGGTAACTGTCTGTTCCTCTTCCAGCTGCAGCGTGACGATACCGCCAGCATCTTCGATCTGACTCGTGACGGCGATCCAGTGGTTGTATGGGGTATCCGGTTTACTCTTCACGACGACGACCTTCTCTGCGGGATTCGATCGTGCGTCGAGTTTCGCTTTGATCCGAGGACCGAAATCGCTCGGCGTTACCGGGTCGCCATCCAGGAACACAGCCTGTCGAGTCAGCTCGACGGAAATCGTGTCGGTCTGCTGGTCCTTCTGCTCGGTCTGTTCGGCTTTCGGAATGGTCTGCTTGCGTCCACTGTCCGGCTGCACCGAAGCACACACCAGAAAGAACACGATCAGATTAAACGCAATGTCCCCCGTCGCACTGGCGGGCGGTTCAATGAGCAGGCGGCAGTTGCGACGCAGTGCCATGGATTGATTCACCGAGGCAGGACAGAAACCTGAGCAGGGCAGGAGGCCGCCTGGCAGAACGTTGCCAGCCAGCCGAGCTGTGAGGAAAGCCAAACTTGCAGGGTGAGCAGTCTACCACGATTCCGGGGCAGAATGAAAAGTCAGCAGGCCTGAATTGCCTCTGACAGCAACCTGAGGGGATGAACCACGGAACACGCGTAAGAATTTTCACCCTTTCCGTGTGTTCCGTGGTTTCATTTCGTACCCGTCAGAAAACGACGTTTCTGCAGGCGAGCCATTCAAAGGGTTTCTCTGCGGTCCTTTGCGTCGTCGCGACTTTGCGTCCAATTGAGAAATCTACGCAGGAAGCAAGCCTTTGGATCGTTGATGACGCGTGGTAAGAACCGGCTGAGTTGTCGGGTCCGAGTCGATTGGCCTATTCTCGCCCGCTTTGCAACTTGTGTCGCTTGAAGTTCTTCAGTTCCGGGATCCTGCCTGATGGGCGAAATCTTTCAAACTCTGGACATCGTCCTGTTCGTCTCAGCACTGATCGCGGTGATGGCTATCGGCCTGATCGCCGGCCGGAAGGAAGAGACGTCTGAAGACTACTTCCTGGCCGGAAAGACGATCCCGTGGTGGGGAGTCGCCGGCTCGATCTACGGCTCCAACGTCAGCGCCAACCACATGGTTGGCATGATGGGAATCGGATTCAGCATTGGATTCTTCCAGAGCCATTTCGAACTGGGAGCAATCCTGGGCCTGATGGTTCTATGCTACGGCTTCCTTCCGGTGTATCGCAAACTCGGCGTCTACACGCTGTCGGAATATCTCGGCAGACGTTACGACGACCGCAGTCGCGTCTCCTACGCAGTCATCATGGTTATCATCATGGCTGTCGTGCAGATGGTGCCGGGACTTTACATCGGCTCCCGGACGATCTGTGTCCTGTTTGGCGGCGACGCGGTCGAGGAAGTTATCCAGACTCAAGTGGCCAGCAGCGACGCACCGGTTACGGGCGCAGCGGCACCAGCCAATCCGGAAGAACTTGCATCCACCGCCGCAAAAGCAGCTCCGACGAAAACGAATGTCAAGTTCGGGTATTACGCACTCTTCGTGGTCCTGCTGGCGGCCATCTCGGCGGCTTACACAATATTCGGCGGTCTGAAGGCAGTTGTCTGGACCGACTTCCTGCAGTCCATGCTGCTACTGGTGGCCGGCATCGCGATCGCCATTCTGACTTTCCACGAACTCGGCGGCTGGGGTGAGATGATGCGGCTCGACGCTGCCGAGGCGACCGCCAAACAGCGGATGCACATTTATCAGCCCTCGGACCACGCGGATCTGCCGTGGACCGGAGTGCTGACCGGGCTCTTTGCGATGCACTGTTTCTACTGGGGCACCAATCAGTTCATCGTGCAGCGCGCCCTGGGAGCACGTTCCGATACGGACGCCAGACTGGGAATCATCGCTGCGGGATTCCTCAAGCTGTTGATCCCGTTTTTCGCGATCGCCCCTGGAGTCGCTGCGGCCTACCTCTTTCGCCGCGAGATGCCGGGACGGGATATCGCGCCCGACGCCGTGTTTCCGGAACTCGTGAACTATGTCATTCCTGCCGGTTACGGTCTCGTCGGAATCATCGGCGCGGGACTGATTGGAGCCATCCTCTCATCGATCGACTCGATGATGAATTCGGCTGCAACGATCGTCACGATCGACATCTACCAGAAGTACATCAAGCCGGAAGCGACTGACAAAGAACTCATCCGAGCTGGCCGCATTTCAATAATCGGCTTCGTCGTATTGGCAACGCTGCTGGCTCTGTTCATCATGGACCCGAACTCTGAAAAGAACTTCTTCTTTCAAATTGTCGACTACCAGAATTATCTGACGCCCGGAATTCTTGTCGCATTTTTCATGGGCATGTTCTGGAAGCGGGGCACGGCGACAGGCGCCTTCTGTGCAATCATTGCAGGCGTCGTTCTGTCCTGGGTTGCTGTTGAGGTCTACGACAGCCAGTACGGAATGCCGCGACCATTCTATGAGGTCCTGACCGAGCGCATCACCGTTGAGGAAATCCAGACCAGCAAACTTCCTGATGAGTACCACAGGAAATCACACGAGCAGCTTCGGCCGATCATCGAAGACTTCCGTCCGAAATTGACCACCGTTACCCGAACATTCGGCCCGTCCCTGAACTTCTTCCACCGCGTTGTTTTCGTGATTCCGCTGTCCGCTTTGCTCCATATCCTCGTGAGCCTGGCGACCCGGCACGACGAGGAGAAAAGTCGTCTCAACTGGACGGACCTCGGCAGCCATTCCAGTAACGACGTGAAGAGCCTTGCATCCCTGATCGTCCTTTCGATTCTCGTATTTGCTGTGCTGGGTGCGGCCATGGTGAAACAGTGGCTCATTCCGGGAGTCGCCGCTGCGATGGCGGCGGGATGGACTTTCGCCGTCTTCCAGTTCCACATTCAGTCTCACCGGAGAATGAAATCGCTCACACTGAATGCTGACAACGAGTCGCCAACCGACGAGACAACGCGGATTCCGCACACACATGACGATCGCTTCTGGGCGAGCCTGCTGTGCTCCGCAGCCGTCTTCATGCACTACTACTATTACTAATTTCCGTCCTGGAATTACTCGCTTCACGCACGCTGCCACACTCGAATATCGTCAACGCGAACCGATTCTCCTCTGCAGTCCGAAAGGTGTGCTTTAATGCAAACACGACACTCCATGATCATCTGCCTCGCCGCACTGCTGGCTGTTCCTGCCTTGACGCAGGCAGACAACAACGCCGCCGACAAACCAGAGTCTCCAAAGACGAAGATCAAGACCGTCCAGGTCGAGATCAAAGGCGGACTCAAACTGACCGTCCCGGAAAACTGGAAGCAGAGTCAGCCAGAAAGCCGACTGCGTCTCGCGCAGTTCGCCATTCCGGCGGCCGAAGGTGATGACGAGGAGGGGGAACTCGCGCTGTTCAACTTTGGCTTCGGAGGCAGTGCAAAAGCCAACATCGACCGCTGGGTCGAACAGTTTCAAGCTGAAGAACGCGAGGTCAAGATCACCGAAGGCGCGACTGACACCGGCAAGTATTTCTTCGTGGACATCAGCGGAACCTACAACAAGCCGGTCGGTCCCCCGATCGCCCGCCAGTCAAAGCCAGCTTCCGGTTACCGAATGCTGGGCGTCATCCTGGGCATCGAGGACAAAGGCATCTACTTCCTGAAGATGACCGGTCAGGACAAAACCGTCGCCGCTCAGGCTTCGGCGTTGCGAGCATCCTTCAGCGCGGACGCGAAGAAAGAGAAAGAAGTCAACCTGGACGAGAAACCCTGAATCGACGGCGTCGCGAATGCCCGATGCAAAAACACAATAGTGCGACGTTCCAGAACAGTTCTCGTCGCTGGCAGGTAGTCGCAGCTCGCCAGAGTGCCAGAGTGCGGACCGAACAGCAATCAGCCCGCGTTCGCGTAGAACGCGGGCTGATTCCATTGACGCCCCGCAGCATCTCAGGCGAGTGGTAGCCGGCAAGCTACCGGCGGTCGATTGCTCCTCGTGTTCACCGGATGTTGCTGGACCAGCGGACTGACGTCCGCCGTTCGCCGGGACGCGATGGACCTTCGCCTGACCCGTCTCACTATTATCCGCGTGATGTATAACTTCAGCAGCTCTGATTACTTCGCGACTTTCTTCTCAGACGACTTTTTCGCTTCGTTAGTTGCTTTCTGCACATCGACTTTTTCGGTCTCCAGCAGTTGAGCGACGAATTTTGAAACATTGTTTGCCAGCAATCCACTGGGATCACAGCCAACCGCGATTGAGCGAACCTTCCCGCCCTTTTCGATCAGGAAGTTCGATGGCATCGCTTTCGTGTCGAACGCCTTCCACGATTCACCCTTTGTGTCGACGGCGTACAGCATCTTCAGTTTCTTTTCCTTGACATAGGCTTCGACCTTGTTGTCTGGCTCACGGAAGATCGCCAGGCTTGTCAGCCCCTTGCCTTCGTACGCCTTGTGCAGCGTCTGAAAATACGCCAGTTCGCGGTCACAGCCCGAACATCCGCAAGTCAACCGGACCAGCACCGGCCCCTTCTTCGTCAGCTCGGACAGCTTGATCAGTTTGCCGTTCGAATCTTTGATCTCGAAGTCGGGCGCCTGGCTGCCGATCTTCAGAACCTTCTCGGCTTTTGCAGCAGCGTTTTTGTCCGATGCTTTTTCTTCCGCCCGCAGCATCACAACGGACAGCATTACAATCACGACGCTAAACAAGAACGCCTTCATGTCGAACCTCATCTAATGGTTAATGGTGGCTGAACGTGCTGGTGCAGGACGACGTCCAACACTCGCGTTCCATCGGCGTATCGTATCGGTCCGCGTTGATATGTGATAGATGTCGCCTGATAAACTCTGACCGCGAAAGTCAGCATGAAAGAGAATCGATGCCTTACGGGAACAGGCTTGGCGGGGAGAACTCACGACACAGGCCGGTTGAGCAAAAGGCGGCCACATCTGCTCTGCAAATGAAGCAGCGAAGCGACAGGAGGCGACGCGGCTTGAGCTGACGTTTAGCAAGTTGAAGTTGAGGCCTCTTGTGGCAGCGCCATGGCGGTTGCAAAGCAACCGCCACCACCCAGGTGAATGACGTCAACCGGTGCCACCCCGCGAAGATGTCGATCTTCAACAATGCCCTCTGCAGATCGCGTTGCTACAGTCAGCGACTGGCGCGTAAACGAAACGATGATAAGATCGACAACTGTTCGACATGAAGGAGTCAGCTGCATGCTGCGATTACGAATTCGAAACACTGTGCTCCTGATGCTCGTCCTGTTGAGTTGTTCCATTGGAACATGCCTCGGAGAAGTCATCTCCGCCGACGTGCTGTTGACGAGAGGGACCGTTATGGATGGCAGCGGCTCGCCCGGAGCTGTCGGCGACGTCGCCATTCGTGACGGCGTCATTGTCGGCGTGGGGAATCTTGCCGATGTCGGCGTCGATGCCGCCTGGACGATCGACTGTTCCGGGCTGATTGTCTGCCCGGGATTCATCGACCTGCACAATCACTCCGACCGGCAGGTCGTTCACGCAAACACCCGAGCGGTGATCAATTTCGTC
Organism: Planctomycetota bacterium; assembly: GCA_027624335.1. GTDB lineage: Bacteria > Planctomycetota > Planctomycetia > Planctomycetales > Planctomycetaceae > JABMPE01. The sequence goes on along the minus strand of JAQBWV010000315.1, from coordinate 102 downwards.
ACGCAGGGTTGCACGACGATCGTCACCGGCAACTGCGGATCGGGGCCTGTCGATGTTGGAAAGTTCTACGATCAGATCGATGAGCACGGCGCGGGCGTGAAT
>JAQBWV010000035.1 GCA_027624335.1 Planctomycetota bacterium | reverse complement strand
TCTTAGAGTCCGGCAAATGCCTGAAAGTCTTCGTCAACGTCGCGAGTGAGTGATTGCGAATCTCCGTTACCCGATCCCGAGGTGATCAATGCTCCGTGCGCTGTGGGATTTGCTCGTACCTCGTCAACGTGAGGATCTCTTCGAAGCCGTTGATCGACTGAATGCTGCTGGTCACGGTGGAGGTCCCGTTGAAGAAACAGTGTCGGTCGGGACTCTATCCACGCCATCCAAATCTTTGGTCCTTGAGGATCCGCAGTCCATGCCGAATGGACTTACCGTTGTTGGTTTGGCAACTGACAACGTCACGATCGACCTGGACATACTCAGGTATCCTGATGGAGCCACAAGAGTTCAACGACTTCGCATCTCGTCTGGTCTCAATCCAAACGTTGAGGATTTGGTCGTTATCGGTGAGATCGGGATTGATTCTGCGAAGGTCTGCATCGCTGATGTCGATGCAGCGGCTGAGCATTGGACGGAAATCGGCAAGGATCGGATCGGCATCATAAAAACGATGCGAGGTCAAAAGTTTCACCGACAGCTCAAGAAACGGTTCAAGCTGAAAACAGTACAAGTCAACGGATTTCAAGCAGAAGTCGTTGGACCGGTCTCAGAAAAACTTGAGTCCGAAAGTGCAGAGTACCTCAGCTCAATTCCCGAGTATTCGAAATACCCTTTCATGTATTTCAGGGTGCAGACGAACGACAGTTTCGACCGGGTCAACTTCATGTCGGAAGAATGGGCGTTCATTCCGATCGGCAACTCCCCGGAACCATTGATGTTTGCTTGTGGTACGGGGCGTGGAGACGGAATTTATGAGGTGCGTGCATCGGTCAACAACGGCCTGACTCATTCGTTGACCGTTGACTTTATGTCTGACGATGACTGAGAGTGACGTAGGAGTATCCCAGCATGGCGCGATCGCTGGGCCTTGACGCAGCCTGGCGGGTTATCCGGTGAGATGGTCAATCAACCGCTCCAGAAGGTCGCTGACGCCGACTGACTCGGCAGCGGATCGCAGGTAGGCGAGATCGGCGGTGGTTCCCAGCAGAGTGATCAGTCGGGTGACGTCATCCCACTGTCGCTCGGATGTTTCGTCCTTCTTCCGATACCACTCCAGCTTGCTGATGATGGCGTCTTCCGCTGTGGCGATTGGAACCTCGACTGTCCGATCCCGGCCCAGGCATTCCGGGGTGGCTCTTCGCATGGACTCCAGATCGAACGGACGCTGTCGACTGACGAAGACATCGACCTTGAACGACGTGGGCAGATGGATCAGGTTGAAACAGGACTTTCTGCGAACCGCGTCTCGAATGGCCGATTCACTGACGTAAAAATCTGCGCCAAAGTATGCAGCAAACACCTTGATCTGATCGGTCGTTAATTCACAGACAAGGTCGACATCCATTGTGGACCGAGCGGCTCCATGGAAGGAACTGGCGACGCTGCCTCCGACGTAATGGCGAACGTTCAGTTGGCGGAACGCGGCGACAACCGGTGCGAGAGCAGCGACAAGGTCGTCGAGTTCGCTCAACGCTCGATCTCCACGGACGTTGACATCTGGTGGCGGCGGACGTTGTCAGCCAGTTCCCGTCCGTAAGTCAGACCGATGAACTGCAAACGAACTTCCACCTCATCGAACTCCGGATGCCTTCGCCGAATCGCGGCAAACGCCATTTCACGCAGCCCAGCCGACCAGGCAAAGACTTTCTCAAGTCGCTCATGAGGAGACATCCGACGCAGACACTCAAGCTGAACAGCGAGTGCTTCCGGAGAAGTGTCAGTCGTGCCAGTATGCAATTCCATGAAGTTGAGTCTATCTCAGCAGAGCATCAGGAGGAATCGCCGCAAGGACAGAACAGATGGCTCCCCCACGAACCATCGAGCTTAAGCTGGTGTGTCGCGACGTACTCTTTTCTGACTTTCACCGTAAATCGAATTGATCCACGTCGACGACGAACTCGACGCTGGGCGAGCAGATGTTCCCTGGCGTCACCGAGCGAATCCTGACGCACCCTATTGCTGGTCTTTGACAACTACTCAGCAAATGATGACCTCCTGGAGTCCGGCAAATGCCTGCAAAGTCGTCGTCAACGTTGCGAGCGAGTCGCCAGGCCAGTCGTAAGAAGTTGTGCCTGTCGTCAGTGGTGTGAATATCGAGCCGACACGGCGGGCCGGGTTTGCGATCACAACGCTGGCCCCTGAGGAATGAATACCGCGAGGACTTCGATCCGAGTAATGATGGCGCAACCGGGAAGAAAGTATTCATGAGCAGGCGTAACAGACCTGGGAGAGAGACCTGCTTGAATGGCGTTTTCCTGCCGCGTAGCATGGAGAACCGATAGCACTTCAGCCACAGTTCTCCGGAGAATGTCTGTCGGGACTCTCTTTCCCCTGCGCGTCTCCCCCTGATTCTTTCCACTCTCTTCCATAATCCAAGGCACTGTCATGCAGCGGCGCGCGAATCCTCACGTTGAAATGAACCGGGCTACACGTCCCGGTTTCACGCTGATTGAACTGCTGGTGGTGATTGCGATCATTGCCATTCTTGTTGCCCTGCTGCTGCCTGCCGTGCAACAGGCCAGGGAAGCTGCTCGCCGCAGCGAGTGCAAGAACAAGCTGAAGCAACTGGCACTCGGCATGCACAATATTCATGACACCTGGGGCTCTTTTCCTCGCAACTATAAGCAGGTAGGAGGCAATGCCTGGGAAGCACTCAGCCTCAATTTTGACCTGCTGCCTTACATTGACCAGGCGAATCTCTACGACAACGCGACGTCAAACCTGAGTAACTGGGCTTGGATTTACAGCAACACCATGAATACTGACTTGACCGCGTTCCACTGCCCCTCTGCTCTGTCCGGTTCAAAACGCGGTCAGAATCCAGCCGGCTGGGACGGTCCGGGAACCAGCTACGCATGGTGCACCGGCAGTTCCGTAGAAACGGTATGGGCTGGCGATCGCTTCAACGGCATCGTCTCCTATTCCCAGAATCGTCGCATGGCCGACGTTCAGGATGGACTTTCAAATACGATTCTCGCCGCTGAAATTCTTTCGGGATCGGGCGCTGTTGGCGCGAGCGGAACCTATCCGTATGACATCTTCTACGCCGGGAACGGATTGTTTAATGCCGTGGTCGACAAGGACTTTCCGACGCAGGCCGAATTGAATGCGATCGGTACCGTATCCCGTAACAGCCCCATCGGAATGAAATCCAACAACGGATCGTTGTGGGCGTGGTACGCAGCCGGGCAGTCTACATTCAACACTGCTGCGCCTCCCAACTGGGAATACCCGACATCCGGCGGCGACTGCTGTCCAGGTGGTGCTCACGACTGGGGGATGGGACTGATCCCACCGCGCAGTCTGCACACTGGTGGAGTACACGCAGCACTCGGCGATGGGTCCGTCCGTTTCTTCTCCAATTCTATTGACCTGCTCACCTGGCAGCGTCTGGGGAATCGAAAAGATGGCGAGCCACTGGGTGCCTTCTGATTCCGAATTTCCGGCGTCCGTCCGCACCCGCAGTGTGAAACTACCACACAGTCTGGCCTGGACATCGTTAGCCGTCTCAGACTGCGACCGTAAGCAATGTCGACACGACCCTCAAGACGCGGTCAGCTTTCAATTCTGATGAATGAGGCAATGATGAGCAGTCGATATACGCTGGCATGTTACCTGGCTCTGACAGCGTTACTGGGGTCACCTGGTTGTGGACACGGCGGCGTCGACGAGATGCAGATTGAGGTGAAGGCGTCGAATGACCCACTGACGCTCCCACGATCGGTTCTGCAGCAGTATGCCAACGGGCAGCCCATGGGTAGTGAAGCCAGCAACTTTCCAGCCATGATCCAGACGGTCCGTGACACCGATCCAGACCGGGCAGAGATCCTGGAAAAAGGTCTCGCCGAAATTCAGGCGAGCCCTGCCGGCAGTCGCAGTGCCAAGGCAAAAGCACTCCTGAAAAAAATCCAGCCATCCATGCACTGAATTCGATGCTCGAAATGATGCAGTGATCACCGCAGGTTGATCGGGTCGACATCGACAATGAATTCTACGCTGCGGTCTGTTGGGAGGGTCGGGCGAAGTTCTCGCCAGAGGACTCGGACGGCGTTCAGGTCGGCGGCGGACAGCAGGAAGTGGAAGCGGTAATTGCTTTGCAGTCGGGCGACCGGGCAGGGGGCCGGGCCGAGGACTCGGATGTCGAGATTGCGGCGTTTGACGACGTCGCGCAGGACGTCGGACATGTCGAAGGCGACTGATTCGACGGCCTGTTCGATGGGACCGCGCAGGACGATTCGCACCCAGTGCGTGAAGGGCGGGGCACCTTGTTCGAAGCGGTGTTTCAGCTCGTGCTCGGCGAAGCCCTGGTAGTCGTGATGGATCGCTTTCTGGATGGCGATGTCGGTCGGTGAGCATGTCTGTACGAAGACTCGCCCGCCACGTTCACTGCGTCCAGCTCGACCGGCGACCTGCGCGATCAGCTGAAACGTTCGCTCGGACGCTCGCAGATCCGGCTGGTGGAGCACGGTGTCCGCATCGACAACGCCGACCATCGTGACGTTCGGAAAGTCCAGCCCCTTCGCGATCATCTGAGTGCCCACCAGAATGTGTGCCTGCCCGTGGCGGAACAGTTCGAGGGCAGCGTCATGGCTGCCGCGGCCCTGCATCGTGTCGCTGTCCATCCGGATGACGCGGTGTTTCGGAAACTTGGCTGAGACTTCCTGTTCGAGTCGCTGCGTGCCGGCTCCGAAATAGCGAATGCCGGGGCCGCCGCATTGTGGACACGTCTGCGGCGGCGGAGCCTCGGCATTGCACATGTGACACAGAATGATGTTTCGATCCCGGTGAAAGGTGTAGGTGATATCGCAGTTGGCACACTTCACACCGCCGCCGCAACTTCGACACCAGACGGTTGGCGAGAAACCTCGCAGGTTGAGAAACAGGATCACCTGCCCGCCGTCGTCGAGCGCTGCCTGGATCCCGTTACGCATCGCTCGACCGATGGATTGCCCTTTCGAACACAGCGGGTCGTTGCGAATGTCGACCAGGCTGACCGGCGGCATCGGAAGACCTGACACTCGATTGGGCAGTGAAAGAACCGCGTCAGGATCGGCAACGGGCCGAGCCGAATTGTCGTCGCGTGCGGACTTCGAATCTGCGGTCGTGGCCGAGTGGTTCAATTCGGTTGAGGGTGTTACACGCAGCCATGTCTCCAGTGTCGGTGTCGCTGTTCCGAGAATGAGCGGAATCCCGCAAAGCCGCGCGCGTTCGCGAGCCACGTTGCTGGCGTGGTAACGCGGAGCGGTGTCCTGCTTGAAAGTATTTTCGTGTTCCTCGTCGATAACGATCAGGCCAAGGTGCGGCGTGGGAGCAAAGATCGCGCTGCGTGCGCCGACAACAACCTGAACTTCGCCGCGCGCGATCCGTTGCCAGTGCCAGTGCCGCTCGGCGTCGGTCAGGTGACTGTGCAGCACGGCGACCGAATCAAACCGGCTACTGAATCGCCGGATCGTCTGCGGCGTCAGACTGATTTCCGGGACCAGCACGATCGCCTGCCGACCGTAGCTGACGACTTCGCGAATCGCTTGTATGTAGACCTCCGTTTTGCCGCTGCCGGTCACGCCGTGGAGCACGAACGTTCGTGATTGCTTCGTACGAAGCTGCAGTTTGATCGCGCCTAGGACGCGCTTCTGATCGGGGTTGAGTTCGAGGTCCTGTTCTCGTTTGATGTCCCCGAGATCTGATTCGAACGTGGCGGTCCGTTTGCGGGTGGCGACGATGATTCCTTTATCGCGCAGGCCATGTATCGGAGCCGGGCTGCAGCCGATAGCTTCGGTGATCTGGTCTCCTTTCAGTGGAACGCCGGCTTTGCGCAGATACTCGACGACGGCCGCCTGCTTGCCTGGCAGTTTTGTTCCGACAAGCAGTTTGTCGATGTTGGCAGGCAGCGTGAAGAACGTCATCTCACGCGTGCCGGACTGTTTTTTTACGCCCGCCGGAACTGCCGTTTCGAGCGCCTGACCCCAGCCGCAGAGATAACGTTCCGCCATCCACCGCGTCAGGTCGAGCAGGTGCTGTGACACGAGCGGCTCGCGATCGACCAGCCCCACAATTTCCTTAAGCTTCTTATTTGACACCGTCAGCGGCGACAGTCCGACACAGAACGCGATTGTCTTGCGGTTGCCTTTGCCGAAGGGGATTTCGACTCGCTGACCAGGGCCGATCAACTCTCGCAGCGATTCCGGCACGAGGTACGAAAACGTCTGCTCCAACGGAAGTACCAGAGCGACTTCCGCAACGAGCCGGTCTTCTTCCGCGGCGATTTCCCACGCGGGGCGGTCGGGCTCGGCCCGAAAGAGGTTCTGCTGAGTCGGGCCTTTCACGCGATCGGATCCTGTCTGCGTCGCGGACCTTTCTGCCAGAACAGACGCTCCTTCGTTAGATGTCCATACCGCATGGCACAGTTGAGGCAGAATCGGATGTCGCCGTACCGCAAATGAATCTCGCCGGTCAAAATGAGGTGGTACCAGTCCTGGTCCGGATTCTTGAAATAGCAGTACTCGCGGATGCCGTCTTTCTTGATATCAACCGACCATCCCTCCGGATACGGCACGTACAGCCGCAGTTCTTCGAGCACGTCGTGCTCGACGAGCAGCTTCGGCGGTTCCAGGTTCTTTTCAAAGTCGTTGCTCATGCCGCTACAGTGTCCTCGGTCGATGCCTGACGGACAGGTTTTACCACGGACGACTCCGGATCGCACGGCGAGGCGAGACCTCAGCCCGACGAATCATGTTGAATCAGGGTGACATCGTAACGCAGTATTTGCCGAGGGAAAAAACGCGGAGTACCGGGATGCCTCTTGTTTTCTCCGCGAGCCCTCTGCGAACTCCGCGTTCGTACTTCTTTAAATGCGTCAACGGTCGGCCATACTCGAAACTGTGTAGAACGAAGGATCAGAATGAAATTCGAAATAGCGTCGGCTCGGACTGATGAATTTCTGGATGTGGCAGCGCTTGATCGCATCGCCTGGCCAGAGATGAACGACACGTTCATCCCGGACGGCGAGCATATCTGGCGGGTGTGGTGCGACCATGCAACTCTGCTCGTGGCGAAAATCATCGATCGCGAACCGCTCAGCGAGTCGAACCAGATTGCTGGAGCACTTGTAATGTTTGCGTCGCAAACCGGCGACATGTTTCTGCACAAGATCATGGTACATCCCGTCTGCCGCGGGCGAGGCGTTGGTACGGCGCTGATGAATGCGGTACTGGAAAAAGCACACGCTCCGGTGCTGTTGACGGTCGACCCGCTCAACGAAGCTGCCGTGTCGTTGTACGAGCAGTTCGGCTTCCGTATTCGGGAACGCATCGACGGCTTTTACCGCCCGCACGAAGACAGACTGATCATGGAGTATGTGCCGGCAGACCTCGTGTAGGTCAGGCTCTACGTGACCTACACGACAGGTTCGAGACGACCGTCGCGAAGTTCCATGTGATTCGGGAAACGACCGGCGAGGTCGACGCTGTGAGTCACGCAGATCAGCAGCACGTTCTCTTCGCGGCTGAGTTCCAGCAGCAGGTCGCCCACGGCGTCGGCAGTGGCGCGGTCGAGGTTTCCGGTGGGTTCGTCGGCGAGCAGAATTTCCGGCTGGTTGATGAGTGCTCGACAGACGGCGACTCGCTGTCGTTCTCCGCCTGACAGTTGTGCGGGGCGGTGAGTCACTCGTTCGGCGAGTCCGACTCGCGTCAGCAGATCGCGAGCCCGTTGTTCATCCGCGTCGTCAACACCTTTGCCAGCCAGCAGCGGGATGAGCACGTTTTCAAGAACCGTACACTGCGGAAGCAGATGATGATCCTGAAAGATGAAACCAATGTGCTCGTTGCGGAACTTCGCGAGCTCTGACTCAGACATGCTTGCCGGGTTGCTGCCCAGAACTCGCACGTTTCCGCTGGTGACTTCATCGAGCAATCCGATGATGTAAAGTAGCGTGCTCTTGCCGGATCCTGACGGGCCAGTGATCGCCAATGCATCACCGCGGTTCAAGCCAAGGTCGACTCCTCGAAGGATCGACAGCTGACCGGCAGCACCCGTGAAGTCTTTGGACAAACCAGACAACGCGACATCAGCCGAAAGGTTGGTCGAGGCGTTCGACGAGTTCGCATCTGACTCGGTAACTGCTGATGGTGATTCCTGAGATTCAGTCATGGCTCGTTGCTGACTTTCCTAGAAAGGTTCCGAGTTTATTCGTCTGTCATTTCTGGTGCCTCAAGAATCACGCTGTCGTACTCGGGTGGAATCGGTATCGACTCCAGCGGTGCATTGTGGCGGCACAGGCAGCAGGCGGTTTTCATTCGTCCGTACGCGACGCGGGTATCGCCGTTGAAGAATTCATACTGGATCGTGAGTGATTTCACACCCTTCCGTTCCACGTTGACATGAATGTCGAGTATGTCTTCGAACCGTGCCGGAGCTTCAAAGGTGCAGGACGCCGAAACGCGAGGCCAGCCGATCACGACGCCCTCTGACTGCTTCTTCATGATGCTCAGACCGAGCGATCTGAAGAATTCGTGCTCAGCTTCTTCCATGTAGAAGTAGTAGTTGGAGAAATGAATAATCCCGGCCATATCGGTATGAGCGAACTCGACCCGACGACGTGTGACGAACTGAGCAGTCATGGAAGACTCGTAAATGGTGAGTGATGATCGAATGGAACTTCACATTGTCGCGACGTAGCCATCGGATCGCCACAGTCCGATTCAGATCGCGGAATCATCGACCTTAACGATGACAATCGTGATGTCATCGCCGAGGAACTGCGAACTGGCAAACTCTGTACAGGCTGTGCGGAGATAGTTAGCAATCATTCTTGACGGCAGCGTTCGATTCTCGTGGACCAGTTGCAGCATGCGTTGAGTGCCGAACTGCTCGCCCGAATCGGACGTCATCTTCTGCACGCCGTCTGAGGCGAGCAGCAGAATCTCTCCGTTCTGTAGTTTACGTGTCGGACCTTCCGGGATGACAGTTTCGTCCCGCAGACCAAGCGGCATCCCAGTGCTGTGTAAGACCTCGACGTTCCCGTCACGATCGAGAAAGTAAGCCTGGTGTCCGGCGCTCGCATAACGGAGTGTGCGGGTTCTCTGGTCAATCAGGACCAGCATCAGCGTTACGATGAATTCTTCGTCACCGATGTCTTCGGTAATAAGCGTGTTGGCCTGGCTGAGCACGTCGGAAATGTCATTCGGTGCCGCGACCAGTACGCGCAGATACGCTCGCAGCGAAGCCATCAGCATCGCCGGCGCCAGCCCTCGACCGGAACATTCTCCGAGCGACACGCACAGCAGCTCGTCTGACATCGGCAGGTAATCGTAGTAGTCGCCGCCTGTCGCTTCGGCGTGGATGGAAAGTCCGGCAATGTCCAGACCGTCAATCAGTGGGGAACCCGGCGGCATCAGGTGTTTCTGAACGCGGCCTGCGAGTTCGCGCTCATCTTCCGTCGACACTTCCCGTCCGGTAGTCAGCAGCTTCGGACGGTCCGGCAGCGGAGGTGGAACGGGTACAACATTGGATGTTTCACCATCGGCAGGCATTACCTCAGTCGCCGCCGCTTCGAGTGCCAGTTTGTCATTTCGAAGCTGCTGAGCTTCCTGTTCGAGAGCCGCGATTCTGCAGGTCAGTGATGCCAGCGTGACGGCCTTCGAGATGGCCAGCTCAACATTGCCGACGTTCAAGCTCGATCGAACCAGCCAAGCGGCCACGCCACGGCAACTGTCTGCGTCCATCGGCGATGCGTCGGTTCCGTCATGAATCAGGATCAGCGGCACGTGGCATTGCCACAGCGACTCAGAGAAGCTGGCGAGTTCCGTCGAGAGGTCAATCAGCGAGGCGTCGACGACAACACAATCTGGAACGTCGGACTCGGTTACCTGAATCACTTCTGCCGAATTTTCCGCTTTGGAAATGACGGCAGCCGGATACGCCTGTCGCAGCATCCATGAAACCGCGACGCGAGTGTCAGCGTGGGAGCTGGCAATCAGGATTTTCAGTGCAGATGATCGGTTCATAGTGAGATTCTGATTTCTGCCGATGAAAGGTTGAAAAGGCAACTGCCATCTTCCGCTGCGGTTGAGAGCATGTTCCCCGACAGAAAGTTCTTTGCTCGCGACGAATCTGTGTCATCTCGATCGTCGGATTGTCGCTTCCCGCCGGTTGAGCTGTGAACGTCAGTGCCGAAGAATCACTCAAGGCTACGGAAGACGTTAACCTCAGTGACGAAAATGTGGTCCATTCATCCTGGACAATCGACTCAGGCCGATCATCGTGGCAGATTACACGTTGTGGTGACAGTTGTGGATTCGACATATACGCAGCGTGAGTCGCCGCGAAAGTGACAAACTGCGACACTGCTGGTCCCGCCAGCTCTCTGCCGATCCATCGCAGAGTTCGGTTATGTCGTGTTACAGGTCACCGCTCCACATGGATTCACTCGATGTCATACTCGTCTGCGGAATTATCTTTGTGGGGTCGCTGGTTCGATCTTCTCTCGGATTCGGTGAAGCACTGATCGCCATGCCGCTACTGGCCTTTGTGATTCCGACTCGAATGGCTGCTCCATTAGTGGCTGTGGTGTCTTCATTCAATGCGATCCTGATTCTGTACCGTGAATGGAGACAGATCAACTTTCGCGAGATACGCCCGCTGGTGATCTCAGCGCTGATCGGTATTCCAATCGGGCTCTGGCTGTTGCACACGGGTAGCGAAGGGCACATCAAGTTGCTGCTGGCTCTTGTCGTCATCGGATTCGCCACCTGGTCACTGCTCAGTTGTCGGACGTTTCGGATCATCCCCAAAGCGTGGGCTCCAGTGTTTGGTTTGCTCGCCGGAATCCTCGGTGGCGCATACAACACAGCCGGGCCGCCGCTTGTTATTTTCGGAACGTTGCGGCAATGGCCCGCAGAACGATTCCGAGCGAACCTGCAAAGCTACTTTCTGCTTGGCGGCACGACGGTTCTGGCGATGCACATCTCGCACGGGTCGGTGACGACTGAAGTGTTGACGTTAACAAGTCTGTGCCTGCCGTTGACGATCATTGCTTCTCTTTTGGGGCGTCGTCTAACGAAGTCTGTTTCAACCGCCCAATTCATTCGTGTCGTACACTTTTTCCTGCTGCTGATCGGAGCCATGTTACTGGCAACGGTCGTCGCGGAATCGTAAGGAAGCAGCTGTTACCGATATGACGAAATGGGTAGCCGGTTAGTCGTCGTTACCGGAATCCAGAACGGACAGGAAGGCCTTTTGCGGAATCTCCACTTCGCCGAACTGTTTGAGACGCTTCTTGCCTTCCTTCTGCTTCGCCCAGAGTTTGCGCTTGCGGGTAATATCGCCGCCGTAGCATTTGGCGGTTACGTTTTTGCGAAGGGCGGAGATTGTTTCCCGAGCGATAACTCTCATTCCGATGGCTGCCTGCAACGCGATTTCGAACTGGTGCTTCGAGATTTCCAGTTTCAGCCGCTTGACCAGAGCGCGGCCTCGACGTTCGGCGTTGTCGCGATGCACGATCGTTGACAGTGCGTCGACCTTGTTGCCTTTGACCAGAACGTCCATTTTCACGAGGTCGGCCTTGCGATAGCCGATGATGTCGTAATCCATCGTGCCGTAACCGCGAGTCGCACTCTTCAGTCGATCGTGCATGTCGTAAATGACCTCGGCCAGAGGCAGTTCGTAGATAATCTGCGCCCGGTTGCTGCCGATGAAATCCGTCCCGATATAGATGCCTCGCCGGTCTTCGCAAAGTTGCAGAATTACACCGATGTTGCCTGACGGAACGATGAATGTGACTCGCGCGATCGGTTCGCGGAATTCGTCGATCTGTCCCGAGTCAGGAACATCCTGCGGGTTATCGATCAATTCCACTTTGCCTGACGTGAACTTCAACTCGTAGGTGACGTTTGGCGCCGTCTGGATGAGATCGATTTCGGCTTCTTTTTCCAGTCGTTGCTGGATGATTTCCATATGGAGCATGCCGAGAAAGCCGCAGCGAAAACCGAAACCGAGTGCATCACTGGTCTCGGCCTGATACGAAAAGCTCGCATCGTTGAGCGCCATTTTCTGCAGCTCTTCACGCAGCTTTTCGAAGTCAGTGGCATCGATCGGGTACATGCCACAGAAAACCATCTGCTGAGGAGTGGCATAACCAGGCAATGCTTGAGCGGCCTGAACTGTTTTGCCGGTGACAGTGTCGCCGACATGAACCATGCTCAGCTCTTTGATGCCGCACAGCATGTACCCGACCTGGCCGGGTCCGAGTTCTTTGCAGGGTGTCATGTTCGGGCGAAACTGGCCGAGTTCCAGTACCTCGTGAACCGAGCCACCCTTCATGTACCGAATCTGCTGTCCTTTACGGACGGTTCCCTCTTTGATCCTCATGTACGTGATGACGCCGCGGAAGTCGTCGTACTTGCTGTCAAACACCAGCGCCTGGAGCGGATTGTCGGGCTTTCCGGTCGGTGCTGGAACCTTTTCGACGATCGCTCGCAGCACGTCTTCCACGTTGAGGCCGGTTTTTGCACTGACCAGAATTGAGCCGAGACCATCCAGCCCCAGGATCGTTTCGATTTCTTCCATGACCTCTTCAATACGTACCACCGGCAGGTCGATTTTGTTGATGACCGGGACGATTTCGAGGTTGGCTTCAATAGCCGCATAGGTGTTGGCGACGGTCTGTGCCTGGACACCCTGAAACGCATCGACCAGCAGCAAAGCACCCTCGCAGGCGGCGAGACTCCGCGACACTTCGTAATGGAAATCGACATGTCCTGGCGTGTCGATCAGATTCAGCTCGTAAGTTTTGCCTTCATGCTTGAAGTAGATCGCGACGGTTCGAGCCTTCACCGTGATGCCACGTTCGCGTTCGACGTCGAGGTCGTCGAGAATCTGCTCTTTTGCCTCGCGTGCCGTGATCGCCCCGGTCTGCAGCAGAAACTGATCGGCGAGCGTGCTCTTGCCATGGTCGATATGTGCGACAATCGAGAAGTTGCGAATCAGCGAAGTGTCCATAGACGGGTAGCCAGTAACGCGGTGAGGAAGAATGCCGAGTCCACCATGCAAGGTCGACAGGAAGGCGGGAGATCGGCCAGAATCGCTTTGCGTAGACCGTTGACCGCACAGCCTGCTGATCACAATTCTGACGGAGCAGGCGAACGGCGAAACAGAATCGCTCAATCGCCCGGTGTTTTCATGTCTCTCTGAAGAGCGAAGAATAATAGCGATCGTGCCTGAGTCGGTCGACGGATTTCGTGTTTTTGATCGCCAGATACTTCAGGGGTTGATCATATGTCGTCGGATGCGACCGATATCGAACGCCTGAAACGCAATCTTCAGCTCACGTTCGAAATGCATGAAGCCGGAATGATGATGATGCGGCAGAACCTGCGGAGACGATTTCCTGAAGAGGCGGAGAAGGAAATCAGTCAGAGACTGCAGCGCTGGCTGGAAGAGCGGCCCCTGCTCGGAGAGCTGGTTGATTCACGGTCGCGATCCGGAGTTAGCGGTGATCTCACTTCCTGGACTTCTTAGCCGAGCGGTGGCGGATCTGACCGACTGCGGCGTGGGATTCGCTGTTGTCGGCGGTGTGGCCGTCGGAGTTCATTCCGAACCTCGATTCACCAGCGACGTCGACATGGCGATCTCGTCCCGTGGAGACGCCGACGCGGAGCAGTTGACTTTCCGGATGTTCCAGCGAGGTATCAGCTGGTAAATCAACTTAAGAACAAGCCGAATCGCCGCCTGCGGGCTGTCCGACTCAAGCTGGCGGGAGAAGAAAACTGCCCTCTGGTCGACCTGTTGTTTGCCGCTTCCGGTATCGAACTGGAAGTCGTCGAAAGTGCCAATGCGGCAGAAATATTTCCTGGAGTTGTTGCACCTGTTGCGCGACCGGCTGAGTTGATCGCTATGAAGCTGCTGGCTTCAGACAATCGTCACCGGCACTTCGACATTCGCGACATAACGGTACTTCTGCAGAATGCAGATTCCGCGACGATCGACATCGTTCGACAAAGACCTGGTCTGATTACTGATCGAGGCCGTGATCTTGCTGCCGAGTTTGACATGCTGCTGAAAAACTCCGGATGGCCGGACGATATGGACTCTTCCGAATTCGACGGATAGCGGATTCGACTGGTCAACCATTTCAGCCGTCTACGGATAGAGCATCTGCTTTGTCCATACTTCGCCGTGGGATGCGTAGACGTATCGTTCGTGGAGACGGCCTGCGCGACCGGACCACAGTTCGATGCGGTTGGGAACGACGCGATAGCCGAACCAGTGCGGCGGCCTCGGAATGTCCTGTCCCTTGAAACTCTTCTCGATCTCTTCGACTCTGGCCAGAAATTCCTCGCGGTCGGAAAGAGGGCGGGACTGGTCTGAGGCCCACGCTCCAATCTGGCTGAGTCGTGCGCGCTTCTTCCAGTACTGATCGGACTCGGAATCAGTAATGATCTCGACGCGGCCTTCGACGTGAACCTGCTCGGCCCAGGTATCCCAGTAAAAGTTCAACGCTACCTGTGGATTGCCCGCGATCTGTGTGCCCTTGCGGCTCTGCGAATTCGTGAAAAACACAAATCCGCGTTCGTCGATGCCGCGTAGCAGGACTGTTCGTATCGATGGCTGACCATTCGCATCGACTGTCGCGAGACTCATCGCCGCCGGCTCACGCACGTCGAGTTCCGCGGTCATCGAGAATTTCTCCCGAAATGCGTTGATGGCTTCGAGGTACAGCGGATGCCGTCCGCCGTGTACTGTCGTGTCGGCTGTGGATTCTGATGTCATCGAACGATCATTCCTCGCGTTTGCGTGTGTCGACTTCGGCGTACGCCTCCAGGGCGGTCAGCATGCGCTCCAGAAGGGCGATCATCTTCGGAATGTCGGTTTCGAGCAGTCGTTCAAGCTGGCTCATGCGGCCACGAAACTCATCGGCTTCGTGTCGCATTTTGAGACTCATGGCCTTCACGATACGCACCTTTTCCTGACAGTACGTCAATTGGTCTTTCGCGTCCTTCAGTGCTTGCTTCTCTTCGATCAGTGACGGTCGATAATCGTCCATGGACTTCCGCATGCGAGCGCCTTCCAAAGCGATCCTCGCTTCTGAAATCTGATCAAACGCCTTCAGTTCCTGCTGATGCCAGTGCCTGGGGCGATCGTTCTCGATCCATTGCAGCGCCGAGTAAACCTGCTCCTGCATCGTCATCAGTGCGTCGAGAACGTTCTGATGAAAGATGATCAGCGCGATGCGAAAGTCGCGGACCGCTTCAATCGATCGAACGTTGGCTGTCGACATGATGAACTTCGATCAACGAGTGTGAACGGGCGGTGCGGCGGGCTATCGTTGTTGAAGGTATTCTTCGATCCGCTCAGCCTTGCGAAGCAGATACGGGATGTGGTCGTTGTTCGATTCGACAAATCGAGCCAGCAGTCGCATGTGCTGTTCGAACTGTTCGCAGAACTTTTTGTTTTCCTGATCCCGCCAGGTATTACTGACCGTTGCCAGCTGATTGGCCAGAGCGGTCGACTGTTCGAGCAGTCCTTCGTTGAACTTCTTCAACGTCTGAGCAAACTGTCTGAGCTGTGCGGGATCGACGATCGCCTGGGCCATGTTGGGACCTCGTGCTGAATTCTGATTTCACTGCTGGCCGATAATTCTTGCGCTGTACCGTCGATGACGCAAGGAGTACACCCAGACGCCGGGTTTTGCCGATTGGAGTTCGGCCGAGAGTCGATTGTCTGTCATGCCTCTTATGGTTTCTCAGTCAGGATTATGTACGATTTTCGGATCGCCGTCTCAACGAATTACTGTCCCGGCTCAACAACACGTTTGCAAAGTACATTCCGCTCATGAGCCGCCTTCTTCGAGTTGCCGTGCTGATTGAGTCGTCCCGAGCGTTGGGCCGCGGGATGATCGAAGGTATCGCTCGTTACAGCCGGTTGCACGGCCCCTGGTCGATGTACTTTGAGCCTCAAGGTCTGGGAGCAGCGCCTCCGAAGTGGCTGTCAACCTGGGGAGGCGATGGGATTCTGGCTCGGATCGACGATCAGATTATGGCCGACGCCGTTCTGGCGACGAGACTTCCAGCGATCGATCTCCGTGGACGCCTGCCTGAGCTAAAGATCCCGTTTATTGGAGGCGACAACGAAACCATCACGCGGTTGGCGTTTGAGCACCTGCGAGATCGGGGGCTGAGTGATTTTGCATTCTGCGGCGTTCCGGCGGGACAGATGCGAACTCTGGACTTGCGAAAGCAGCAATTTGTGCAGCACGTTGAAGCAGCCGGCTTTGCCTGTGACATACACACCGGCGAGCCGACAAGTAGTTCAAAACGTCGTCCGTCATCGAACAGGCAAATACAGGATGCAGGAACACCCGGGATTCCGACCGCAGACTTTGGCACTCGAGGCTGGGAAGAAGAGCAGACAGAACTGGCGAGTTGGGTGGAGTCGTTGCCCAAACCAGTTGGCATCATGGCGTGCCACGACCCGCGAGGTTACCAGCTGGTGGATGCGTGTCGGCGAGCGTCAGTCAGGGTTCCCGATCAGGCCGCGATAGTCGCCGTCGACAATGATCCTGTCCTTTGTTTGATGGCTAATCCGCCGATGACAAGCATCGATCCAGACGGAATTCGGATTGGTTACGAAGCCGCGTCCTGGCTGCACCGCATGATCATTGGCGAGCCGGGCCCGGAAGGGCCGGTGCTGATCAAGCCGCGAGCACTGGTCGCGCGACGGTCTTCGGACATGCTCGCGATTGACGATCCGGACATCGCGAAAGCTGTACGATTTATTCGCGATCATGCCTGTGAAGGAATTCAAGTGGACTCCGTCGTGCGTCATGTGTCCATGTCACGCAGTGTTTTCGAGCGACGCTTCAAACAGATACTTGGCAGAACTCCCAAGGCGGAGCTACTGCGTATTCAGATCGACCGCTCGCGACAGCTTCTGAACGAAACTGACCTCGCACTGGCCGCGATTGCCAGGCAGTCCGGATTTTCGAACGAGAAATATTTCAGTGACGCATTCTTTCGCCAGACCGGTCAGCGTCCGACCGAATTCCGTCGCGAATCTCGACCCGCTGCCCTGTGAACGACTTGCCATTCGAGTACCAGCAAATCGTCATGTCTGCGCGGACGAGAGACCTGGTTTGTGTTGGTGCCGGTTCGTATTCGTCCTGGCTTTCCGTCTTCGAAGGAGTGGCATGCTGAATCGGCAAGTCATTTCAAACGCGATTCGAACTTGAACTGCCGATGCCGTTGCACCATTCTTCAGTCATCCGCTGAATGACCGAATGTCCTTCACGACTCCTTCCGAATTTCACGCCACAGGAACCTCACCATGATTCGTTACGCAGTGCTGTTTGCTGTGACATGCTTTGTTCTCAACTCGAATCCTGTGTCCGCCGAAAACTGGTCTCGGTTCCGAGGGGACAACGGAACCGGCGTCAGCGATCAGAAAGGCATCCCCACCAGCTGGAGTGCCGGCAACTACAAGTGGAATATCGAACTGCCCGGCGTTGGCCACGCCGCTCCGATCGTCTGGGGCGACAAACTGTTTGTCACCGCCGCCAGTGAACGCGGTCTTGTGCGACGATTGCTGTGCCTCGACCCGGCTACCGGGAAAGAGAATTGGCAGGTTGAAATCGCCATGAGCGACAGCCACAAACACAGCAAGAGCAGTTGGGCCTCCAGCACCCCGGTGACCGACGGGAAACTGATTTACGTCGCCCACGCCGACATCGAGCGGTACCTCGTCACCGCCTATGACTTTGACGGCAAACTCGCTTGGCGCCGCAGCCTGGGCGAGTACGAAAGTCAGCACAACATCGGTGTTTCGCTGTGCCTGTTCGAGGACATGCTGATCTGCCCTAAGGATCAGCGAGGGCCAAGTCGGATCATCGCCCTCGACACTGCCACTGGCGAAACAAGGTGGAGCACACTGCGAAGTTTTCGAGAAACATCCTACGCCACGCCGATTGTGGTTCCGGACAAAGACGGAAAGCCTCAATTGATCTGCGTGAGCGGAAACATGGGTATCACCAGCCTGAATCCGTACACCGGTATTATGAACTGGCAGGGACAGACTTTCCCGCTGCGGACGGTCGCGTCTCCCGTCTACGGAAACGGTCTACTGATCGCGTCCTGCGGACAGGGCGGTCGCTTTGGCGTTCAGCAGATGGCGGTCAGCCTTGACGGTGAGCTCGACGAAAATGGCCTGGCGAAGATTGTCTGGGAGCGGAAGAAAGTCATTCCCTACGTGCCGACTCCGGTGGTCTATGGAGAGCATCTCTACGAATGGAGCGACGAAGGCATTGTCGCTTGCGTCAATCTGACCGATGGGACAGACGTCTGGGTCAAACGTCTGGGAGGCAATTTCAGCGGCTCCCCCATCTGCATTGACGGCAAGCTGTACTGTATGGCGGAAGACGGCGAAGTGGTGGTGATTGCTGCCTCGCCCGAGTTCAAAGAACTGGGGCGAACGCCGCTGGACGATCCGAGTCACTCGACACCGGCCATCGCCAACGGCCGATTGTTTCTGCGTTCGTTCCATCGTCTGGCCTGTCTGGAAGCCAAAGGCACGTAAGGTCCTCATGTCTGCTCAATTTGGCCTGCTTCTGATCACGGGAAACCAGACTCACCAGGAAAACTACGCGCGGGCTTTCGCCGCCGATGAACGTTGTCAGTTAATTGGTCTGGCTGACGAAGCCGGCATTCCACAGCGGCGACGCGAACTGAACCGGGAACTCGCCGACGAACTGGGCATTCCGTATCTGAGTGATCTGTCAGCAGCTATCGGTCGCGATGATGTGAACGTGGTATCGATCTGTGCAGAACCAGAACGTCGGCTGCCGCTGACGCTGGCGTGTGTCGAAGCCGGTAAGCATATTTATCTCGACAAAGATCCTGCTCCGACCGTCGACGGTGCGTGGCAGGTTGCGAACGCCATTCAGAACAATGGTTTGCTCGCTCAGGCCTTCAGCATGGTGCGACTACCGGCGTGTCAGCAGGCAAAACAGATTGTCGATTCTGGAGAACTGGGTGAGCTGGTCGGCCTGCACAGCGATGTGACGTTTGCCAAAGGGATCCCTGGTACGGCCGATCTGAGTCGTCCTCGTCAAGAGAATCCGCCGGCGTCGCGCTTCACGTTCACCGATTCGAAACGCGAGTTCCTGTGCGTTGGCTATTACCCGTTGATTCTGTTTCAGTGGCTCACCGGGCAACGCTTTGACAGTGTCGATGCCGTCACGTCCAACTACTTTTTCGAAGCTCACCAGAAGAACGATGTCGAAGACTTCGCCAGCGTCCTGCTGAGAATGGACGGAGGGACTGAAGCGACCATCACCGCCGGTCGGTGTGGGTGGATGAGCCATCGCGATTTTGGAGTGCATGATATCCGCCTGGTGGGCACTCGTGGCAGCATTACCATCGACGCTCAACGACCCAGACTGGAAGTCTGTTCGGACACGGCACCGTGGACCCAGCCGGCCACTGGTCATCCGGAAGATCCCATGGGTTTCTGGTCGAGCACTCAGAAGACCGGCGGCATCCATCCCAAACAGGACTGGCAATCAGTCAATGCGGTCGCGAAGTCAGACGCGGCTGCGTTCCTGGACTGTCTCGAACAGAATCAGCAAAGTGACGTCACTGCGGCCATGGCCGCTCACACGGTCGACGTCGTTCACGCAACATACCGATCAGCTGCCAGCAGGCAGTCCGAGCCGATCGCAAAATCAGAGTCGCAGGCATGACAGAGCAGCCTTCACTGGAGTCAACGGAGTCAACAACGGCTTCCTGCACGGCTGTCTGGCAGCAACAATGGCTGGCCATGCAGGAAGCCGTCATGCACCTGCAGCATGACCAGCAGCAGATGCATGAAGTTCTACTCGCTCAACAGGAAGAAATCGGACGTCTGAACGGAATGCTCGCCCAGGTCAACGGAAACATGGAACGTCTCCTGGCTGGTGAAGAGATGCCGTCTCTGGAAGACGACAAGCCACCGCATTATTGATACTGGTGCTTGATCAGGTCGGAAGTTCAGGGTGAGACGTGTACGGCACAATTCGGGAAGATGCTTTACGACCTGTCGCCGAACAGGTTGCTGACTGGTGGCCGGTCGACCGCGAGACCCTTGCCGCAAGTCGACCAGCGCTTCGCGAAGCTCCATCGCTCGACGACGCCAACGCGTATTGCCGGACGCTGGCAACAGGGCATTACGAAAACTTCCCACTGGTTTCGTGGCTGCTTCCAAAAGGGTTACATCAGCACTTCTACAATGTGTACTCATTCTGCCGCTGGGCCGACGATCTGGGCGACGAGATCGGTGACACAGAACGATCGCTCAAACTGCTCGGCTGGTGGCGTCATGAACTGACAGAGTCCTTCGCGGGAAACTGTCACCATCCTGTCTTCGTCGCGCTGAAACCCACGATCGACGAGTTCGACATCCCGCAGCAGTTGTTCGCGGATTTGATCTCCGCGTTCGAACAGGATCAGCACGTGCTTGAGTACGACACTCACGATCAGGTGCTTGACTATTGCACTCGCAGCGCCAACCCGGTTGGACGGATCGTGCTGCATTTGTGTCGACAGGTTTCCGATCAAACGTTCGCGTGGTCAGATTCAATCTGTACCGGTCTGCAGCTGGCGAACTTCTGGCAGGACGTGGATCGCGACCTCGCCATCAATCGAATCTATTTGCCGAAAGAAGATCGGGACCGTTTTGGAGTCGCTCGCGAAGACCTGTTCGCCCGCCGCACGACGGACGAGTTCTTGCAGCTGATGGAGTTTGAAGTCGGTCGCGCGCGAAACCTGCTGAATTCCGGCCTGCCGCTGGTTGAAGTTCTCCCCGGGCCACTTCAGGTCGATATCGAACTCTTCGCCCGAGGCGGACTGTGCATCCTCGACCGGATCGAGCGCATCGGATTTCGAGTGCTGGAAACCCGACCGGTTGTCACCAGGTTCGACGTCTTGCAAATGCTTACGTCATGTTTGTTTCGGGCTGTAGTACGAAAGTGTCGTTCACAAACGTGGCAACGACGACACGAGCCATGACACCGCGGGCAGGGCACGGCAAGCCGTTTCGTTGCGTGGGAACGTTACTGCAGAAACGGATTGCTGGCTTGATCCGTCAAATCGTCGTCTTCCCACGCGTGTTTTCTGCCACCGAGTTTGTCCCAGACGTTTCGTTCTTCCAACAGCAGCAATACGAAGAACACAGCAGCCATCGATCCTGCGAAAATGAGCGCCAGCCAGGAGCCTGATCCGATGCCGAATAACGGAGACAGGCTGGCGATCACGATTGCCGCATCCGCTCCGAATGCTGGCGATGCCAACGCGGCGAAGATCAGCGGCATCAGCCAGAACAGAAACAGAAACATCATCAGAACCAGCTTGCCTCGTCGACCGAACTTTAGAAAGAAATACTGAGAGGCCAGGCCGAGATATGTCACCACCGCGGTCGCGGTCCCAGCAATTCTCCAGAAACGGTCATCGATTTTCATCGCGGGAACCAGCGTCTGGATGATCTGAACGGACGCCAGAAGCAATCCAGCCATAACAAACACCGCTGCGCGGTTGGAACTGTCGTCATGCCACAAAGGTGGACGAGCCATACCAATTCGTCGCGAACGTCTGACGCAATTGTGATACAGCCCCTGCGATGGTGTAATCGCAAGAATCAACAGCGAAGCTACGATGAATTCCATGTAGGCAAGCATCGGTACCAGCCAGGCGGCCTGCAGTTGCGGGTGGCCAATGATCCCGCCGAGATTCAGCGCTGCGATCGACGCCAGAAAGGCAATGGCCGTTGACTTCGAATAGAGCATTGCCTGTGCGGATCTCATACGCCGTACGGCCGCGACAAACAGAAAGATTGTCAGCGGAATCTGATACAGCAGCGACTGCACAAATAACGGCAGCGATATTCCGAAGAACGTCAGTGGCACCGCCCCTCGTGGACCGTTCACGTGGATGGCTTCCAGCAGAGCGGGGCCGGCTGTCAACAGTCCAGGAATCGGAAGACCGGCGAATACCTGGAAGCTTGCGAAGCTCGAAGTCACCACGATAAAGCCCAAACCCATGTTGATGTTTCGCGTCTTACCGCGAGTCGCCAGCAATCCAGCGGTGATGGCCAGCGAATGAAACAGCATCGTCGTTGAGATAAGGACGATTCCCGAGGTCAGAAATCCGGTGATACCAACGTCACACAGAACGGCGCTAACCAGCGTAAAAGGCAGCAGTAACAGCGCGACGAGGTATTCGCGAATGGGTGCTCCCAGCACAAAACCCATCGTCGTTGTCAGAGAAGAAAGCGGCGACACTCGATGAAAGTCAAGAATGCCGGAGTCGCTTGAAGCGCTGATGGAAGAAGCCACCTGAGACGTTCCTGCGAGATGCAACGTCAGACACTGGCATCCAAAAAACAGGCAGAAGATGACTGGCTGGTCGAGTCCGTCTGCCGCATAACCGGCCCACATCAGACAGCTAGCCAGCAGCACGACGACGACTGTCAGATAGCCAGGCTGTGGACTCCGCAGCCTGGATCGCACATGACGAACGAGTAATGGATTGTCGAAGAGCATCTGATTGAGCATCAGGACAGCTCCTTTGCGCCGATCTGCAGGAAGACGTCTTCGAGCGATTCGCGTTTTCTCGTGAATGATGAAATGCGAACTCCGGCGCTGACCAGTTCGGCAAGCAACTCACTCGCCGCTCGGTCGTCGCCATTAAACGGCACGTCATAGCAGCGTCCCGTCTGCACGGGTTCAGCGTCGACACGGTATCTCGCGATGATTTTCCGAAAGGCCTCCTGGCCGCTGACGAGTTCGATTCTGAGCATCGACTGGTTCATGACCTTCGCAGCGATCTCGTCGACTTTTCCTGAGACGATCATGTCGCCTCGCTGCATGATTCCAATCGAGGTGCAGAACTCGTCCATCTCGGAAAGGATGTGTGATGAAATCAGCACCGCGCCGCCATTGGAAGCGAAGTCGCGAATCACCTGTTTCATCTGCGCTCGACCGTGCGGGTCCAGTCCGCTGGCAGGCTCATCGAGCAGCAGTACTTTCGGTTCGGGCAGCAGCGTTTTAGCGAGCATCAGACGCTGCCTCATTCCCCGCGACAGTTCGCCGACAAGCGAATTTGTTTTTCCGGTCAGTCCGACCTGTTCCAGACGGTGAACGATTTCAGGACGCCGCCGCGGTTTCGGGATGAAGTAGCTGGCGGCGAAGAGGTCGAGAAACTCCCACACCAGCAGGTCATCGTAAACCGGAGGAAAGTCGGGCATGAATCCCAGCACCTGTCCGACCGCCTGAGGTTCCTCGTGAATGTTGATGCCTGCGATCTCGATCGACCCGTAGGTTGGAGCGAGCAGTCCCACCATCGCTCGCATGGTGCTGGTTTTCCCGGCGCCATTCGGGCCGATCAGGCCAAAGACTTCACCTTCGGCCACTGAGAACGTGAGATCCTGGACGGCGCACAGGTTGTCGTAGTCGATCCGCAAGTCCCGGACTGAAATCACTGGCCGTACTCCCGATTTCATTACTCGACAGCCGAAGGTGCGAGCGATTCGGCGAACACAGCTATGACCTGCGAACAAGCAGGCATCGGCGACGTCTCAGTGATCGCCCCGCGAAGCTACCGGGAAATCGCACTCGCATCCAGCAGTTGTATTGACCCTTCGCGATCTGCAAAAGCCAGCTCGGTGGAAACCAGCAAAGCCATCGCGCCACCTCGATCGTCGCGCCCGAGAATTGCTGGACGGTCGTAATACGATTGCCGGGATTTCTGCTTCCCGGTTCCCGCGCAGACATCGACAAGCTGTCCGTCTGGACCGATCCGGGATTTGATCGATTCCCAGGCTCGCTGCACGACGGGCTCGAAAGTCCTGCGATCCAGCCAGTGATTTCGCAATCCTCGCGTGATAGCAAATGTTGTCATGCAGGTGACGGTGAATTCACGATAGCTTTCCGGATGGTCAACGATCTGATGCCACACTCCCATCTCGTCCTGATGTTTGATCATTGCGGTCAGGTGAGTTTTGTAAGCGTCGACCATGGCCGATCGATGAGGGTTGTCGTGCGGTAGATCAGACAGACACAGAGCCAGACCCAGTGCCGGAAATCCGTTACCGCGTCCCCAGGCGGTGTGCTCTGGATCAAGCGGCGAGTGCTGGTGCAGACCGTCTTTGCGAAGATTCAGCTTCAGCATGAACTTCAGGTGCCGTTCGGCCATGTCGAAGTATTTTGTATCGCCGGTCAATCGACCGGCCTGAACGAGAATCGGCGCTCCCATGAAAACAGCGTCGCTCATCTCATTGTGGAACGGCATCGACTCGCGAGGCGTGCCGGAGTCGTCGAATCCCAGATCTGCTGCGGCTTGAACCAGCCTCGTGAACCGGCGGTCCTCGGTCGTCTTCGCCAATTCGCCAAAAATCAGATGCCCGGAAAGATTGCTGCCTCCGCCGCGTTGATCGATCGCCAGCTTGTCGCCACCGACGTACGGTTCGACGATTTTCAGGACGTCCTTGAGATGATTCTCGTTGCCGGTGAGATCCGACAGTCGCACTCGTCCCAGCAAAGCCAAAGCGGGGATATACGCGACCGAGTTGAGATTGCGTCCGTAAACTTCTGCGAGTTCTTTGGCGACCTCGATGGGGCTGCGACTCCGGCGTCGCACCAGCTCCTGACGAGCCTCTGACCGTATCGAGCCAGCCATTTGCGATAACACAGGCAGCACCGCGGATCGACCGTGTGTGAGGAATTCAACAGCGGGCACTGACTCAACGTCTGAGGGCTTACCGACCGTCAGTGAGTCAGCCAGCGAACCAGACTTAGCGGTTCCAATTACCAAGTTCGCGCTGATTCCGAGCCGGTGCCCCTTCCAACCTTCCGGAATCACGATCGTGTCGGAATCCTTGCTTCTTAAGACAACGACGATGTCAGGAGCCAGCATGCCAATCCAGCGCCAGAGGTAGTGCCGTTCAGAATTCTTCGAATCGCTGTAGGCCGTCCCCGTCGGATGAAATCCAAATGTCCAGTCATCGTCGTTTGAACCTGCACTCGCGTCCTCAAGACGGTCCGGATTTGCAAACGGAATAATGCCCAGCTCGAAGCTGACTCTGGTGGCGTCACCGTCACGCGAGCAGATTGTCATCCATTCGGAAATAAGTTGCTGACTAAGAGTTGATCCAGGAACCAGATTCGCGACGAGAAGAATCCGAGTTCGCTTACTGGTGACGTCAAACATCCCGGGCGTCAGAAATGCTGGGATCGCGGTGCCGTTTCGAGTCACTCCGATTTTCGTGTTGATCGGCGACTCCTTGACGAGCCGCTTCAGAACCGCCTGGAGCCCGTTCGACTCTTCAGCTGCAAGCAATGATGCCGGAGTCGCCAGAAGAACCAGACACGCCGCCAGTAAGGTGAATCGTTGAACCATCCGTGATTCCTTTGATGATCTGAGACGTGTCGTAAACGGAATCTCTGGCCTGGCTGACGCAACGAGTCAGTTAACCAGTTCTTTCGGCATGCGAATGGAATCGCGAGGCAGCCCAGACTTTTCAAGTGCGTCGTACAGGGTCGACCATGATACCAGGCGAGCCGACTTTGTTCGCACGATGCGGACTCGAATACCATCGTCATTGCCGGTAGTTGACTGTGCCAGTTTGACGAGCTCATCAAGGTTTACCTGGCGATAACCTGCGGCGCTGTGATCCGGCACAAGATAATTGTGATTCTCGATTCGTACTTCGAGTACGACTACAGGTGTCACCAGGTCAGCGATCGCAGCGGGTTGTGAAGAAGCCACACGCGACGTCGCCGGTTCATTGGACGCAGGTTCCTGGAACAAGGCCGGACTGCTTCCGGATACCAGTGTGCCGGTTCCGCTGCCGGAACCGAATCCCGGCAACAGACCGCTCATGAACGTTCCCAGGACCGCGCCAATAATGATCAGTCCGCCCGCAATCGTTCGCTTTTTCAGAAGCATGAGTTTTTCCCGTCTGTTCGGTGACCGAGCTTTGGTGACCACCAGAAAAAGATTAGCCCTTTCCTGGACAGGCTTGTGACGCGAACCAGGTCGCCGGATACTCGCGCGACAGTTCCGTGTTATTCTGAACTGAACGTGACAATTCACAGTATCGAAACGATTTGTCAGATTGCTCCGCAGCTAACAACTTTCACGCTGATAGAAAAGGCCGCTCAGTCGCGGCCCCGCAAATCCAGATGCCGACGAATGATATCCTGAGCTTCCTCGGCGATTGAATCGAACACCTTCCTGGACGGAGGAGGGACGTCAGGCTCGTCCAGTGCCGCGTCCGTATCAGCGTTTTCAGACGAGTCATTTGTTGCCGCATTCGTACTCACGCCTGCTGGCTTCGGCTTGCCGACAACTGTATCCGTGTCTGCACCCTCTGGCTCGTCTTCTGCCAGCCAGTTGACGATGCTGTCTTCCGTCGATTCCTTGACAATAACGATATCGGCATCGGAAGTTGCTTGTGCTTTGGATCCGGCGACCGCGACTGTGCGGTCTTCGAACTCAAACAGCATCGGCCCGACTCTAAGGATGTCGCCCTGTCGCAACCTGGACCGTTTACTGATTGACGAATCATTAATCTGGGTTCCGTTTCGACTTCCCAGGTCTTCAACAGAAGTAATGCCGTCTCGTACTCGAATGGCACAGTGACGTCGACTGACTTCCGAAGTTGCAAGCCGCACAGCGACACCTTCATCGCGGCCGACTATGAGCTTACAGCCTTCTCTCAGAGCGATCTTCTTCCCCTGGTGTTTTCCAGTCAGGATGATCAGCCTGGCCACCATCCAGATGTCCCTTCGTTGCGAGTAGTTTGCACTCGGATCTTTGCCGTCCTGAATTGCTGAGTCACGCCCCATGACGTCGTTGTCCCATCAATCGTGATGCGGAACGATGATTGGCTCTCCGCAGTCAGGGCATGTCAAAGTTCGGCCTCGATGCCTGGCACTCATTTTAAATCGTTTGCCGCAACGACAGTTGAATCGAACTCGCCCCTCGTCCCGATCCTTGCCCAGATGGGTTCGTTCCCAGACCTGTTGCGAGATTTCCGAAATCTGACTTACCAGGGCAGACGCGGTGTACGGCTTCGTCATGTAGCCGTCAGCTCCTACTCGTTTCGCCAACTTGCGTGAATCTTCCAGAGCGATTTCAGTCAGTACCAGGATCGGTATCTGTGCGTTGCGTTGTTTGAAGCGGTCACAGATTTCGAAACCAGTTTCGCCCGGCAGCATCAGCTCCATAATGACGAAGTCGGGCTTGTACATTTGGAAAGATGAATGAGCCTGTCCTCCGTCCTTAGCTGTCTGTACCTGGAATCCGTGCTTCTGAAGTAGCTCGCGGAGTTCCGCCGCCTGGTCGGCGTCGTTGTCCACGAGGAGGATCCGATGTGCTATTGCACCCGCCGACTCTCCAGCTACGAATTCGTCGAGCATTATTTAGACACCTTTTTCGGCAACTATTCGAATTCGAGTCGTCTACCGGTTCGAAGCCGCCGGACGATTCAGATTCGATTTGCGGGCGTCGAATCCTTTAGCAGGGCTCGCTGTGACGACCCTGCTGTAAATCCCGTAAGTTGATCGTACCCTAATAATTTCCAGCAATGAAGACTCTTCACCTTCTGACCAAAATTTCAACTTCCAGGCCTTACAGAACGACGAGGCACCCGGTCAACGATTTCTGAAGGGCTGCACCGTCTGTCGCATTCAAACCAGTGTCCATCAGACTGAGTGATCGGAGACGGGTCAACGGGCTGAGTGACTCAACCGCGGCATGATTCAGACGAACGCCGTTCAAAGAGAGAGTCCGCAGGTCTTCCATGCGAGACAGGATATGCAGGCCCGATTGAGTAACGCGAGTGTATGAAAGATCCAATGACTGCAGCGTTCGCAGCGAAACTACCCTGGCAAGATCCGTGTCCGTTACCGGGCTTCCGGTGAGTGACAACTGCTCAAGTTGTTCGAAGTTGCTGAGTGTTTCCCAGAAGTGTTCGTCCAGACTACGTCCAGACGTGTCGACCAGAAAGACTTCTCCGGTCGAGTTTCTTTGTACGACTATTCCGGCGGTGATCAAGGAATCAATGTCCTGATCGACCGCGCCTCGACAGCCAGCGAATGCGATTAGTAATACGCAGCATCCTCGAATGTACATTCGAAACCGCCTTCAGACACGAACACGAATCACTTGCTGAACGTCCAAACGTATCCGAAATTGCTTCCGAAAACCGCAACATCTGGAAAAGCAAGGATCCACGAATCCCCGCGCAAGTCCAGTGGGGTCAGCACTCCGGTTCGACTCTCGATCGATGCACGAACGCAAGTGGGAAGCTTCGAAACTGGGAAGAAACAAGTTCCCGGATTTTCGTAGGGCCGGTTCCCACCGGCCTGCAGGAACTCCTTGCGCCACAAAGATCGCGGCATCGATTGGTGAGACGTCACGCGCTACGGATGCAGAACGATCTTCCCCGTCAGTGTCCCGCTGCTGCCCAGTGTGTTGTCTTCCTGCAACTGATGGGCGGTTGCTGCCTCTGACAATGGGAGGATCTTTCCGATCTGCGGGTTCCATCCACCGTTGTTCGCCAGTTCGTTGATGGCGTTTGCGGATGCTCGCTGTTCATCAGCAGACGCGTTGAACATTGCAAAGCCGTGCAGTCGCAGATCCTTCACATAAAACGGTCCGACCGGGAACTCGGGTCGAGCAGTTCGGCCGGCCATAAAAATGATCCGCCCTCTTGGTGACATCAGAGCAACCGTTCGGTCGGGAGTCGGCTCACGCTGTGTTTCGAACCAGACGTGCAGTCCGCCGTTGGCTTCAACGAACTCACGAATCTGTTCGTCGAGATTCTCATCGTGGTAATTGATGACGCAGTCCGCTCCCCAGCTTTCGCACAACGACTTCTTGTCAGTACTGCCGACAGTCGCGATGACATTGGCTCCCGCCGCTTTTGCCAATTGAACAACCGCCGCTCCGACTCCACCGGTTCCACCGTTGACGAAAACGGTTTCTCCGGACTGAAGTTCGCCGTGCAGGTGCAGCCCCAGGTGCGCCGTGATTCCGACCAGTGCACCTGCCGCCGCAATGTTATCTGACATCGCATTGGAAGCTGGGTACAGCCAGTCCTCGCCGACGGCGGCATACTCAGCGAATGTACCCTTCCGCCCGAAGAGGCTTTGATTGCTGCCCCAGACTCGGTCCCCAACTTTGAACCGAGTGACGGCAGAACCAACGGTTTCGATCGTGCCGGCAAGGTCGCAGCCAACGATGTATGGGAACTCGATCGGCATCGCGATAGCACCGCCACGGATGTACGTGTCAATCGGGTTAACCGCGACCGCTCCGATTTTGACAAGCACTTCATTGGCTGCGGGTTCAGGAGTCGGCAGGTCGCCGTACTGAATCACTCCTGGCTCGCCAGTCGCGGTAATAAACGCAGCCTTCATAATAATAGTCCTTTACTCGTTACCAGCATCCGTTGAATCAGCCGGGAAACTTTGTGCGACGAGTTCCTTAACGAAAGGAGTAATGTCCTTTTCGTAGGTAAATGACTCGGCGGAAGACTCGTCGAACATACGGGCCAGTTTGCCGTCGCTACCGAACACAAAGACTGCGGGGATGGATGCGATTTTCAGTTTGTCATCCATCACGGTCAGGCTGTCTTCGCTGAGGATGAAGTTGTTGAGCGTCGCCTTCTGCTGTTCAAGGAATTTGAACGCCGACTTCCGTGCTGCTTCGATCGGAAATTCAACGAGACCTTCGTAATCGAGATTGGCAGAGATGCATCTAACCTGGTCATGCGGGAGTTCGTTGTGGATGGCGACCAGTCCTGGAAACTCCGTCATGCACGGCGGGCAGGAAGTGGACCAGTAATCGACAACGACGACTTTCCCTATCGATGTGGCGATTGACGCCTGCAGCTCATCAAATGTGGCGATCGTCAAATCAACTTTCGCAGGCTTGCCGGCAGCTTCAGGTTGAACTGTCTCGGGCGACTGACTCAGTTCCGAAAGCATCGATTCGCTGAGGACGGCACCTGGACCATCATCTTGAAATGCGTGCTCTGCTGGCGGTTCCTGCTGGCAACCAGCCAGAGCGATGGCCGACGCGACGCAGCAAATAAATGAGATCACAATTCGTAGCATGGCGACGTTCCACTTTGTGTTTCGTGGTCGTAGTCAAAGCAATCATCAACGCGAAATCAGCAAACACCCTCGACAAGGGATTAAGCGTGCTGAAGGAGCATCTCGCGAAACTGACCGAACAGATAATGGCTGTCGTGCGGCCCCGCTGAAGCTTCGGGATGGTACTGCACGGCGAACGCCGGATAATCGCGATGTCGAATACCCTCAACGGTCTGATCGTTGAGGTTGACGTGCGTCACTTCAACGTTGGACGGCATGGAATCGGCACTTAATGCAAACCCGTGGTTCTGAGAGGTAATCTCGACCCGCCCGGTTGCTTTGTTAAGCACGGGCTGGTTGGCGCCGCGGTGCCCGAACCTCAGCTTGAAAATCTCAGCCTCACACGCGAGACCCAGCAACTGATGGCCCAGGCAGATTCCGAAGATCGGTGCTTTGCCGAGCAGTCCCTGAATTGTCGAAATCGCATATTCCAGCGGTCGCGGATCGCCAGGGCCATTTGACAGGAAGACACCCGCCGGCGCCAGTTCCAGAATCTGTTCGGCACTCCACGTGCCAGGAACGATAGTCACCCTGCAGCCGAGCTGTTTCAGATGTCGCGGGATATTCCACTTCATTCCGTAGTCAATTGCGACGACGTGTGCGCCGTCATCCGTCGCTGCCGAGTGCAATCCTTCGTAACCGCCGGTTACCGGGTCTCGAAAAATCTCGTTGAGACCTTCTGACCAGCCCGCACTTTCGCGGGGGATGACTTCCCGTGCCAGATCCTGACCAACCAGCTCCGGACTCTTCCTCGCTTTCGCAACCAGCGAATCGTTGTCGAGGTCTTCTGTCGAAATAATGCCGGTCATCGCTCCGTGAATTCGGATCCGCCGGACCAAAGCTCGCGTGTCGAGCCCTTCGATACCCAGCACACCGTGCAGTTTCAGGTAGGAGTCGAGTGACTGATGCGATCGGTAGTTACTTTCGTGTCGGCAGAGTTCCTTGACGATGAATCCTCGCAGCGACAACCCGTTGCTTTCGACATCGTCGACGTTGATGCCGTAGTTGCCGATCAGCGGGTACGTCATCGTGACGATCTGCCCGCAGTAGGATGGGTCAGTGAGGATCTCCTGGTAGCCGGTCATGCTCGTGTTGAACACAACCTCACCATACACCTCGCCGGGGGCACCAAAGGCCCTGCCTTCGAAGACCGTACCATCAATAAGAGCAAGCTTCGCTGGACGACTCATGAGGATAGACCGTGAGCGTAAGTACTTGAATAACTGAAAAACAGGGGGGGATTCCTCTGCGTAACTGCGAGCCTGCTGGCTCGCGGGGCGGGGGCAATTTTTATCAAAAACAGGCCCATAAAAGAAGAGACCACCCAATCGGATGGTCTCTAAAAAACCTTACAGATTCAGGTGGCCAGGTTCTTAACTGACCTCGCCGCCATCTTCCTGACGCAGCACGAAATCGCGGAACCGCAGTGATTCGCCGCTTTCGGCGGTCATGCTGGTAAACAGCTCGCCCATGATTCGATGAAAGTGCTCTCGTCGAACCGAGTAGAAGTTGTGTTTGCCGTCACGTCGTGCTTCGATCAAGCCAGCAACTCGCAGCAGCGCCAGATGGTGGCTGACCGCGGGCTGGCTCTGGTCCAGACGTTCGCACATTGCGGTGACGTGGAGTTCACCTTCGCGCATCAGGTACATCAACACCCGCAGCCGAGTCTCGTCCGACAGCAGCTTGAACGTCTGAACAAGATCCTGTTCGAGTTGATTCGGAAGACCGGTCGACGCAACGCCGCGACTATTATCAATTTCTGCAAGACTACTGATCATGTCTTCTCCAGTTTCTGCTTCGCGAATCGGTAGATCACCCTGATCCGCTTCGCCCTGATTTTCAGTCAACGCAAGACCTCAGTGCTTTGGATTGCTGGCTCGGCGCAGAGCGAGAACCCGTCAATCAACTCATCTCGGGCCATGTTAGATTCAGTTATCCGAACCGGTTGCCCGCAGAATTACGAACGGAATCATAAAACCATCAAATTCAGTCATGTCTAATTGGAAGAATTTCCACAGGCAGTTGACCAACAGCTGTGCATTACGTCGCCAAACAGGGACGTAAGTCAATCAGTCAAGCAGTTGGTTTGTTGACGAAAACGTCAGGAGAAATGCAGATGACCCAGCAGTTGAAGTGAGCAGCACAGAATGTGCGTCAGATGGGTCATTGAGAAAAGGATGGGGCGATTATGGAGATAGCGGATTGGCCAGTCAATCAGTGAATACTGATTTTTACCAGGGTTATGCAATTACCTCGTTACCCCATGGTTCGCGCTGGATCCTGAGCCACCAATCGTCGGCAATGCACTCTCGGGCCTGTCAACTCGGACATGTCGACCATTTTCCAGCTTTATGATTGCTGCAGAATTGAAGGTTGAAGTCAATAAGCCAGCACTCTCTGCCGGCTGAGTCAGTCTCAGACTCGCCGGAACATTCTCTGCACTGTCCTCGACCCGTTGGATATCTGCTCCGAGAGCATTCAGTCGCTCTTCAAGCCGCTCATATCCGCGGTCCAGATGGTAGATTCGGCGAATCACCGATTCACCATCGGCTGCCATGGCGGCCAGAACGAGCGCCGCACTGGCCCGCAGATCAGAAGCCATGACGCACGCACCGTGCAATCTGTCGACGCCATTGACGATCGCGCTTTGACCTTCTCGATGAATTGTCGCCCCGAGACGCACCAGTTCGGCCACGTGCATGAAGCGGTCAGGAAAGACTTTGTCGGTGACCACGCTGATACCGTCGGCTCGGCTCAGTAAGGCCATGAATTGCGCCTGCACGTCCGTTGGTAATCCCGGGTAGGGCAACGCCGAGCACTCGGTCGGCTTCAGGTCAGCGGTCGGGAGGACGTGCAGAGTGCTGCGATCCGAACCGGCGGAGTCTTCGGATATTCCAATGCGGATTCCCACATCGTTCAGCTTGTCGAGTACCGCACTGAGGTGAGCGGTGCAGACGTTTTCCACGACGACTTCGCCGCGAGTGATCGCTCCGGCAATCAGCAGCGTGGCCGCCTCGATCCGATCAGGAATTACGTCATGCTCGGCACCGGACAGTGACTGCACGCCTTCGATCCGCAGAAACGGAGTGCCGAGCCCTTCGACGCGTGCTCCCATCGCATTGAGCAGTCGCCCGTAATCGGCAACTTCAGGTTCGCAGGCTGCGGATTCGATGGTTGTAACGCCGTCAGCCAGAGCAGCAGCGGCCAGAACATTACACGTTCCAGTGACCGTGCTGCCGAAAGAACCACCCAGAAAGACTCTGCTGCCACGCAGCCGTTTCGCTGTCGCGATGACGTAGCCGCGCTCGATCCGAATGTCGGCTCCCAGAGCGCTGAGGCCTTTCAAATGCAGGTCGATCGGACGGTCGCCAATGTTGCAGCCTCCAGGCAGCGAGACGATGGCCTTCCCTCGCCGAGCCAGCAGCGGCCCAAGCACGCAAATGCTTGCCCGCATTTGGCGAACAAGTTCGTAATCGGCAACGATCGGCGTAGCGTCGATCACCTCCAGCCGAAGTGAGTCGTCGGCTTGTCGTTCGCTGACAACCCCCAGGGTGCCCAGCAGCTGAGCCAGAGTACGCACATCGACCAGGCGAGGCACGTCGTGAAGGATCACCGGGCCGTCCGCCATGAGTGACGCGGCCATAATCGGCAGCGCGGCGTTCTTGGACCCGCTGACACGAACCCGGCCATTCAGAGGTTGCCCTCCACGCACGACAAACATGTCCATCCCTGGACCTCCTCGTTCCCAACGGGCTCATTCCCACCAGGCACTATCATGTCAACTGTTGATCCGTCTTCGTGCCCACACGACTCGTGAGTGACCTCCCAGGTCCTTCACAATCTGAGCAGGGTTGTATTCGCCAGAAGCTGCGAAAAGCTCTGTGACTGCCTTGCTTTGCTGTTCGCCGATCTCCAGCAGCAAGTAACCATTCGGTGCCAGCTTTGGAACGGATTCGGTAATTAACCGTCGAACAATATCGAGCCCGTCCGATCCGCCGTTCAGTGCAAGATGCGGTTCGTGGAGCCGAACGTCGGGCGGAAGTGTAGCCATTTCAGTATCGGTCACATACGGCGGATTGGCGGTGATCAAGTCAAACTGAGCGTC
Organism: Planctomycetota bacterium; assembly: GCA_027624335.1. Lineage (GTDB taxonomy): Bacteria > Planctomycetota > Planctomycetia > Planctomycetales > Planctomycetaceae > JABMPE01. The sequence goes on along the minus strand of JAQBWV010000035.1, from coordinate 3,918 downwards.
ATCGGGGACCGGCTCGAACAGGTCGCCCTGCAACAGCGAAATTCTGCCTGACAGATTGTGTTTTCCGATATTTCGCTGAGCAATTCGGCAGACCGGTTCATCCAGTTCGATTGCCGACAGGATCGCCGCAGGGCAGCTATTCGCGATCGCAATCGGTACACAGCCCGTTCCTGTGCAGACATCCAGAATCCGGGGGGCAGGTATCCCATTTGCCAGCTCCAGAGCCGTTACAACAAGCGACTCAGTGTCCGGCCTTGGAATCAGGACGCCGGGCTCGACTTCAAAGTCGATTCCGAAGAATTCACGAAAACCGACGAGGTATGCGACCGGTTCGTGCGCGGTTCGTCGCCTGACGAGGTCGCGCATTGTCGCGCGTTCTTCCGGAGTCAACGGTGCGTCATACTCGGTGTAAAGCTTGATTCGAGGGCACGCTCTGGAGTATGCCAGCAGGATTTCAGCATCGAGCCGGGCGGACTCGCAGCCGTGCTGCTTCAAATGACCGATCGTCCAGTCAAGGACCTTTTTGACGGTCCAGACTTCCGGCGTGCCGGCAGTTTCAGAAATCCCTTCGCCGCTCACTGGGTGTTCCGTATCGGCACAGCGATCTCGTGTGATCTAAACTGCACCGCCCTTGAGGCGTTCCATCCGGTCGAATTCGAGAAGAGCATCAGTCAGCTCGTCTAGATTTCCCTGCAGCACCTGATCCAGCTTGTGGATACTCAAATTGATTCTGTGATCGGTGATCCGATTCTGCGGGAAGTTGTAGGTGCGGATTCGCTGGCTGCGGTCGCCCGACCCAACCAACGTGCGGCGGTGCTCAGCCCTCTCGTCCGCCGCTTCCTGCTCTTTCAGTTCGAGAATTCGGCTTCGCAGAACCCGCATCGCTTTCGCACGGTTCTTGTGCTGACTCTTTTCGTCCTGAATCTTCACAACGATTCCCGTAGGAAGGTGAGTGATGCGGACGGCGCTTTCTGTCTTATTGACTTTCTGGCCGCCCGGCCCACCAGCACGCATGGTGTCGATCTGAAGGTCGTCGGTGTCGATCTCAACTTCGACTTCGGTTGCTTCCGCCATAACGGCCACAGTGGCAGCACTGGTGTGGACGCGGCCCTGAGCTTCCGTTTCGGGAACTCGCTGAACTCGATGGCCACCACTTTCAAACTGCAGTCGGTGGTAGCAGCCTTCGCCGGCGATCGACAGAACCAGTTCTTTCAGGCCGCCGAGTTCCGAAGCGTTCATTTCCATGATTTCGAACTTCCAGCCATAGAGTTCGAAATATCGCCGATACATCTCGAAAAGATCGCGAGCGAACAGTGCAGCTTCATCGCCTCCAGCTCCAGCCCGGATTTCCATGATGCAGCTACCGCGGGTCAGCGAGTCTCCGGAGAGGACGATATCTTCCAGCTCTTCCCGCATTTTTTCGTACTGCGCCGTCAGGTCAGCCAGTTCATCGCGAGCGTACTCGCGTGCGGCAGACTCTGTTTCTTCCTGAAACATATCTTTGGCGGTCGCGCAGTCGTCTTCAAGCTGATTAAACTCGCGAGTTTTGAGAGCGACTTTGGACAGGCCGCCGTACTCTCGCTGAATCTCCAACAGCTTTGAGGTATCGCTGAGCACTTCGGGATCCTGCAACTGCTGCTCAAGCTCGTCGTAACGTTTGAGCTTTTCCTGCAGAGTCGGAAACATCAGGGCATGTCCTTCGCAACGGGGCTTGAGGAATTCCAGACACAACACGACGTCCAGAGTCTCGTGTTCGGTCTGCTCTCTGCAAATACTCCCCGTTGCATGCGAGTTTTACACGACATGCAGCCCGGTCAATGTTCAGGAGGCGATCTGACCTCAGCATCGATCGTCGGGCACGAAGCAACAGGGGACGCGCGACCAAACGGTGTTGCAATCGCGCGGGCTTTCGTCTGTTGCCCCCACAGCTAACCTTTTTTGCGTTCGGCCCAGTTGTACTTTTTCTGGAACTTTTCGACACGTCCGGCACTATCAACGTACTTCATCGTTCCCGTGTAAAACGGGTGACAGGCAGAGCAGATATCGATCTGCAGCTTCTCAACAGTGCTGCGGGTCTGAAACGAGTTGCCACAGCTACAGGTGACTTCTGTTTCGAAGTATGGAGGGTGAATATCTTTCTTCATGACGCTACCTGAGTGCAAAATCGACTATGAGTTGTGTTGATCAGGTCTTCAGATCAACAGAAGATTCACCGAAAAATCAGCCCCAGCTGAACTGGTTGGAATCGAGCTCGACAGTCTATGAATGACGTCCTCAAACAGCAAGTGCGTCAGACTAAGCTTGGCCGCTGATACGACCAGCCGGCGAAGACGTATCGGTTGTCGCGGTTACCCTTGTGCCTCCAGCCGGTTCTTCCGTTTGACGAACTAATTCATCCCCCCGGAATGACTGAATTGCGAGCATGATGGCTCCCGTCACAAGGAAGCAGTCTGCCGGATTAAAGATGGGATAGTGGTACGTCCCGAACGTAAACGCCAGGAAATCCCTCACTCCATAAACAGCCGAGCCATCAGACCTTACGCAGCCGTGGATTCCCAGTCGGTCATAGAGATTGCCTAGCGTGCCGGCCATGATCAGCCCAAGGGCAATGGTCAGCCAGAGGCTTCTGGCAGCTCCGTAACCGAACAGCCAGAAAGAGACGCCAGCAACCGCGACGACACTCAGTAAAGCGAACAGCCACGTGTATCCCTGCCCCATCCCCCACAGAGCACCTTCGTTAATGCTCGTCAGAAAACGGACCTTGCCCCAGTCGCCGAAAAACTCATAAACCCAGTCACTGCTTCGCCCAGGGTAACCGAGATTCCCGAAAACCCAATCCTTTGAACCCAGATCGATCGCCAAGCCAATGATGCTCAGAAGACCAAACCAGACGTAGCGATTTCGGGGAACTGTTTTCATGTGTATTGAGCTTCGCGCTTCCGTTCGCACTCGACGCAGTTTCGAGCCCAGGGAATGGCTTTCAGGCGAGTCTTCGGGATCACGGCCTTTCGCCCCGTCTTGCCATCTTCGATGCAAACTTCACAGAGACCAAAGGTTTCGTTCTCGATTCGCTTCAGGGCAGCGGAGATTTCTTTCAAAGTTTCCTGTTCATTGTGAATCAGGTCGAGAGCAAAATCCTGCTCGTAATTGTCTGAGCCGAGTTCTGCCGGGTGAGTCGGAGTTCGATTCTCCTCTTCACGTCCAAACGCACCATCAGTGATGTTGTCGACATCGCCTCGCAGTCGCCCGGAAATCGAAAGCAATTGGTTTCGGAACTGCGCAAATTCCGTCTTGGACATGGTCATAGGTGCTCATTCTGTGCTGTGAACAATCGAGAGATTCCGACTCGTCAAAAGTCCGTCCAAGCCGGCTGTCCATCCTGGCAGCCTTAAATTTCACGGAAGACAGTATGCCCGGATTTGTTCGATGGATCAAGCTGCTCAGGGTACGAACAGTATCGGCGTAATGTTCGCCGTGTTTCGCTAAACCATGTCGTTGAAAGTGGTTACGGTACTGTTCTCGGCAGTCCCATAAACCACAGCCGATGAATGCAGGTCTCGACTGGCTCATGAGTTAGAACGACTTTGACTGCGGTCTGAATCTGTAGTCTACGCTTCGACCTCGTGAAGAAAAGTCGTTCACGCCCGGTGCTCAGACTAAGTCCCGGGTTAATGCTGTTTGCTGCCGCCCGTTCAATCGTTCCTGACAGTACTGAAACTGTCCCCGCCAATAGGAAAAGGACGATACGCGAATTCCTGTAATTCGCGGCCTGATTGATTGACGCGTGCTGGTGAACTTTCGAGTCGACCCCGAGGTGCTGGCCGCGATCACCCCTGATCCCTTTCGACCCAATAGCGTTCGGCACGGAATTTGCGCCATGGATTGTGACAGGGAACAGGCTGTCGGAATGGCATGGAG
>JAQBWV010000314.1 GCA_027624335.1 Planctomycetota bacterium | reverse complement strand
GTCGGTTCATGGGACCGCAGCTTCTGGCAACGGCGGAGGCGATGGGCCGGGTGACACCGAACTGGCAGTGGAAGCGCTGCCGGACAGAAGCTCTCGAAACTCTGGCAAATCGTGCAGCACCGCCAGGTCCGAATCATTCTTCGCGTGTTCGAAGTCCTTGAAGCCGGCAGCGATTGCATCCTTGAAACAGGTCAACGACAGCTCGCGATACTCGGAGCGGCGAGTCTGCTGTTGTTCGGTCAACTCTTCACCAACTTCAGCTTTCACAGCCTGAGCACAAAGCCCATAGCCGCACGCGGCGTCGTAGATCATCCCGACTCGTTGTGCCGTTTTACCAGCAGACAGATCTCTCAGATAAGCAGCAGACTGAGCCACATCGCTGATATGTCCCTGCTTCGCCAATTCTGTGCAGCGGAGCGACAAGAGCACTGGAAGGTCTACTTCTGGCTGTTCAAGCAACTCAAGCCACTCACCAGTGGCGATTACCGCGTGTTCGGCCGTTTTAATGCGGCTTTTGAGACGAACTCGCTCATACTCGGCCCCAGAATCGTTTTCGCCGGCTGCGAAGGCTCGCTCAAGCAGGACTAGTCCTTCGTGATACTGCCGGACTGCCTCTGAATAATCGAACATTGCCATATGCACCTCGCCAAGCAAGAAATTGCACGAATACACGAGACGCTGTTTGGGTTTATCCGTTAGGTCGGCATTCGCAAGTTCCAAGGCGATCACCAGACTGCGTCGAAAAGAGTCACAGGAATCTTTTAACAGTCCCGCCTGAACACTTGCCTCACCCACTCTGAAATGTGAGATCGCCAGATCGGCCCGACGCAGTTCATCAGTTGGATTGGCTACCGTCAGATTCTCAGCGATCCGTAGGCCCTGTTTGAAGTAGCTGAGACCATCTTGCGCGTTGCCCATCTGTCGGCTCAATTCTCCCAGCTTGTTCATCACCAGCCGAAGATCTCGTTGTGCTGATAGCTCTTTCGGATCGATCGCAGCCTTTCTTTTTCTGAGTTCAAGGGCCTGCTGATAGAACTGTTGAGCATCCTGCATCTGTCGGGTCTGTTGGCTCAAGTCACCCAACGTGTAGTATGAAATTGCGAGATCGCTCATTGCTCGCTCGTCAGTAGGATCTTGATCCGCCAGACGTCGGCTAAGGTCGTGAAATCTTTGGTAAGAGTTTCGAGCCTCTTGCAACTCACCGAGCTGCAGTTGCACATTGCCTAACCGATTACAGGAGACGGAAAGATCCCTCTGCGCCTGGATATCAGCAGGATCGGCGTCCGCCAATTTCTGAGCGATTTCGTAGACCTGTTGATAAAATCCGAGTGCACCCCGCATCTGGTTAGTCTGCATGCTCAAATCACCCAAGTGGCAATATGAGACCGAGAGATCTCTCAGAGTTTGAGCGTCCGTTGGATTAGACGCTGCCAGGCTTCTGCTGATGTTGAGCGATTGCTGGTGAAACTCAAAAGAATCCTGCGTCTGTCTAGCATTGCGACTTACATAGCCAAGGTCGTTGTAGAGGACTGAAAGTTCTCGTTGCAGGCGTGCCTTCGCGGGTTCGATCTCGACGTGCTTCTTTCTTATATCTAGTGCTTTCTGGTAATAATCACGCGCTGTTTGAAACTCTCCTTGTTCACGACTGGCATTGCCCAAGTTGCGGTATGCACCTGAAAGACTTCGCTGTACTTCCATATTCGTTGCATTCTCTGCTGCCAGTCTTTCTATGATCAGAAGAGAGTTCTGGTAATGAGTTAAAGCTCGATTCGCCTGCCCTGCTTGAAGGTTCATATTCCCCAGATTCTCGTACGCAATAGAGAGATCTCGCTGTCGACTGGAGTTTGCTGGCTCCTCGGTCGCCAGATGCTGCGCTATTTGGAAAGCTCGCTTACGCAAGTTCAAGGCCGATGAAAAAGCAGATGCATCCGCCAGATCGGGACTCACGCCGACCTGCATGAATACGTCAGCCAAGTCATTCAACACGACCATCATCTGACGGTCTGCTTCGTCTGTATCAGCGAATTCATTTGCGATCTGATCAAGTTGTTGCAGCGATGTATTGAGTAGCTTCCGGCGGAGAGTTGCGGCACCAGAAACTCCCACTAAGCCTTTCTGGATTTCGAATATCACGGTACCAAGTGTGTCAACGGCCAAGCGAGTCTGTGTGCGTGCAATTTCGCGATTGGCTTCGGCTCGTCGGGTTTGTTCTTGCGCTACGCTGGCGTGGCTCTCAGCCTGTTGTTTGGCAATGCGCGCTTCTTCGGCTTTGCTCTCAGCGAGTGTCCGTGCGATGACGGCACCTTTTTTCTGATCGTCAGCCTTGTTGCGTAACTGTGCCTGCTCTTCTGCGTTTGTTGTCTGTCGCGCAGCAATATCGGCCTGTTGAAAAGCAATGAGCGAACCACCAACGCCTAGTGTTAACAGCAACAGAAACGTCAAAGACCACATTCCAGCAAGGGCGGGCTTACGGCGGCACCATCGCCATGATCGCTCGATCGCTGAGATTGGGCGGGCTGTAATCGGTTCGTCTGCGAGCCAGTGCCGGAGGTCCACCGCCAGATCTGCCGTCGTCTGATAACGCTGCCCAGGGTCTTTCTGTAAACATTTAAGAACGATCGTCTCCAGGTCACGCGGGATCGACTGGTCGAGCTTACGAGGACTTGGCGGCTCTTCGGTAAGTACCTGGTGCAACAGCATTCGAATGTTGCCGCGAAATGGTTTCTCACCCGTCAGCAGTTCAAAGAGAATTACCCCCAACGAGTAGAGATCGCTACGTCGGTCTGCGTTGTGTCCGTCGCCTCGGGCCTGTTCGGGCGGCATATAGGCGGGAGTGCCCAGAAGTTTGCCCTCGATGGTCATGGTGATTTCGCCAGCCTCGCGCCGGGCGAGACCAAAGTCCATGATGTGGGGCAAACGCTGGTTGTCCAGCATGATGTTGGCGGGCTTCAAGTCGCGATGAATCACTCCGGCTGCGTGAGCATGATGCAGAGCCTCGGCGACGATGACGCACAATTCGACAGCTTCTCGGGCCGTCAGACGCTGTCCGGTCAACCAGTCGGCCAGTGACAGTCCTTCGATGAAGTCGCTGACGATGTACAGCGTGTCATCCTCTCGCCCCACTTCGTGAACAGATACAATGCTGGGGTGCCGGAGCTGAGCGGCTGCCCTGGCTTCTCGCAGGAACTGTTCCGCCTCAATCGAGCGTAAGCCATCCTTGCGCGGGATCTTGATGGCGACAATGCGGTCAAGTTCAGTGTCTCGGGCCTTCCAGACGCTGCCAAAGGCTCCCTGCCCCAGTTGATCAATCAACGCGAAGTGCGCGATGGTCCTTGCATGTGAGCCATCGTCTCCGACAGTCTCACTTTCAGCAGCAAGATTGAAGGCACTCCCGCAGGATTCGCACTCCATCTCTCCGGACGGATCGTCGTTAACCAGTTCGATCGGTTGATGGCAGTGTGGACAGCGAATCTGCACGGCGTCGCACCTTTATTCTCGGTAGAATTCACTATCCACTCTACCGACGATTCTGCCAGTCTGCGAGAAAGCAGGACAAACAGTGGCGACGACCTGGCTTCCACCGGAGAAGGCTCAGACACCGTCTCCATGTCGAGACCATCGACGAGAGCTTCACCCTGCCAGCAGCATTCCTGAGCGGGTTGGATGCATAGCTCAGATGCTGAGATGGCGAAACGCGAAGACCTGATCATGCTCCAGCTCAAGAGAACGCGAGGCGTGGCCATTGTGGTTCTGGGCGGCGCTCACGACCTCAGCAACAACGTTCCCGAAGGCGTGAAGCTGATTGAATTGACGGTCAAAGGCTATCGGGCGGCAAGCGGCGAGAAGCCTGCTGCAACCGACTGAATCAAGTTGTATTCGTCGGCGTGGTTTCGACCGGTAAGACACGCCTCGCTTCGTTGAACTGCCTGATGCGACCCACATGCCAGGTGATGTGGTAAACGCGATCAGCGATGACCGCCCTTGCCGAATTTAGCGGGAATCGTCGTACGCTGATCTGATCGCGGCAACCACGTTGCCGACGCGACTTTTGATATCAGGCAGTTTGTCAACAATCTCGGCGAACGGAAGAAACTGGCGGGGAGCCAGGTGGCTGATTCCATCCGGACTAAACCGTGGATCAATCTTATGCAAACTGGTCCAGTAGTCTGACGTGATCTGATCACTAATCGTTGAGCTGAGGCTCCACCCTTTTAACTGGCGTCTCATATGTTTGGTGTTGTAAATGCGTCCCTGCTTTTCGAGGGCCAGCACACTTACACCCAGCCCATCACCATCAGGATGTGGCACTTTGAGCATCACTGCTGCCGCTTTGAATTCTGGCTCCAATTCGAACGAGTCAATGAGATCGCGATAACACTGCTCGATCTGGTCGCGGCATTTCCGACCCGCCGACTGCTCGATAGCCTCAAGAAACTCATCCTCGTTGAGGTTTACGCGGTGCGGCCTGGAGCCAACGGGATCCGGAACGACTACCGGCGTCACCGTAAGCTGACTTTCAAGCCCGTTGGCAAGATCGACTCGCACATAGGCACGTTGAACTGGTTCCACGTCGTGTACGATTCGCGGTACAACGAGAATTCCATCGCCATCCTGATTCCCAAACTGGTAGCACGCCAATTCGACCAAGGCGAGGGAGTACCGCAAATGGGATGAATCCTTACAAAGGTGAGCTACCAATTCTTGAAGGCGTGTTTCGATGCCGTCGCCCACAATCATTGCGATGACATCTCCGCGTGAAAGGGCGCGGTTGACGCGGTCGACGATGAATTGTTCGTCAATCTCATCATCGGAAAGGTCATTGAGCCGCCTGAGTAAGTCCCATGGCTGGTTGTCATGCTGCTGGCTGAAGAGCTTCCACTGTTGCTCAAACCATTCAAAATCCTTTTGGGCGATATCCTTGACGTAGTCGAGTGTTTGGGACAACACCTCGCGCCGAGCCTGAGGATTGCGCCATAATTTTGTTTCAACCACGACAGGGTAGCCCTGCGTCGACAAATACAGAATGTCGATGGCTCCGCTCGATACCGCAACTTCCCGCCCGATGCAGAGCAACGAACCTACATCATCACGGATATCGCGAACGGGAAGAAGTTCCGGGTGATCTGCCAGCAGATCCTGAAGAAAGCGTTCGTCAAACGTCGTGTGGATGCGAGGTAAGCGTTCCAGCGTGTGGACCGACACGCCGGGAACGACGAACGCGGGGTTTACTGTCCTATTGATCATGTGACTTCTTGCTCGCAAACGAAGTGCGATCCATGCGGCTTCATGGATGCGGACGGATAGATCGTGCGTTGAAGTTTTCCGCTTCGTGAGTTCCGCCGGGTGCGGACCTGCATACAGATGGTGTGGTGAGGGCCGTCAGCAATGACCACCCTCACCGGATTCCGGCGGGACTACTTGCTCTGCTTTGCCTTCTGTTCTGTAACCGTGAGCACCATCAGCAGCACATCTGCGATGTCGCCAGGCGTTTTCGCCAGGGCGTGAAAGTTGATGCCTTCTGTGGTTGAGGCGGAACTGACAACCAGTCGGTTGTCTCTGCTGTAGGCCACATGAACCGTCCGTCCTCCGGTTTTCTGCTCCTTTATCCAAAGCCGATTCTTCTCAGGGAGCTGGAGCGCCTGGTTGACGAAATGCCCCCCCAGTCGGAGACCCCCTGGGGCGGGGATTCCGCCCATTTCGTACTGGATTTGAAGGCCGTCTTTCTTCCCAATCCTGCCGACGATGCTGTCGATACCCTGAAGCGGCTCGTGGATGTAGCCCGACAACAGGCTGATCTCGAACCCACCTTGAAGCGGCGTCTCGCCAGAAGTGACCGGAGTCGTCACTCCCAAGGTCAACAACACGAGCACGATTCCTCCACCGTACACCAGAAGCGTTCGAGTAATCATACGACCTCCACAATTGGTGCCTGCCCGGCTGAAAGCATGCGATGGTTTGTGCAACATGGAATGCCCAAATACATCACCCCGGTCAGCCATAGTCAATACGAGGCGAGCGGACCATCAGTTTTCCGCCGCCGCATAACGAATTGCGATCTATGCGGCTGCATGGACGCAGACGCATAGATCGTGCGTTGAACTTTTCCGCCTCGTGGGTGCCCCTGCGTCTTGCGGATTCAATGGGGTTTGTGAAGCGAAGAGGCTGTCAGTTTAACCGGTCGGGAGACTGGCTGTCATATGACTCAGACTATCCGTATACCTGACCTGCACTGTGGCGGACGGTCGGATGTGTTGACTGTGTCCGTTGCAGGAGCCACGAGAGGCTCGGGGATGGCGGAGACGCAGGTTCGGCACAGCAGGATGTGTCGATGGCCGGCTCTACTCGGATAACGACGAGACCGACTGATGCACGATGACGGATTTGCTGTCCATACGAAACGCTGGTCGGGTGCGGTCTGGGCCATCGTCGGAATTTCCCTGTTCTACCTGGCCATCGACTTGCGGTTTCTCCATCGAATTCCCGGAGCGACCGAAGAGGCGAGCAATTCATGGCTCGTCTTTTTGATTCTGGTGCTGATGGGGTTGGGGATTCTCTACCCGGCCATCCGAGCCGTGTTGAAGCCCCGTCTGCTGTTCGCGATCGGGCCGGACGGCGTCACTGTTTCCACTGCGGGAGACCGCTCCGAATGGAACCCCACGACACGGAAAATGGAAGCAGTCATCCGCTATGGCGACAGACGAACGATTCCGTGGAGCCTGATTGATCGGATCGAACCCGGCTTCATTGAGAGTTCCCATGAAG
>JAQBWV010000034.1 GCA_027624335.1 Planctomycetota bacterium | reverse complement strand
ATCTTTTCAGACCGGCTCGGACGGCGACGCGGCTGGATTGTTGGTTGTCAGATAGCGATGGCCGTGTCGCTGCTGGCCTGTATTCCGATCGACCGTTCGTCAGGTCTGGTGGCGTTGACGATTGCGCTGACAATTCATAACTGCTTCGCCGCAACTCAGGATGTGGCGATCGATGCCCTTGCCTGTGGAAGTCTGTCGCCCGACGAACGCGGACTGGGAAACGGCCTCATGTTCGCAGGGGCGTACTTCGGGCAGACGATCGGAGCGTCGGCGGTGTTGTTTCTGATGGATGGTGTGAGCTGGCTGCCCGGCCTTACAGAAGGGATCTCGTTCAACGCTGGTTTCTGGGTGGTCGCCGGTTGCATTCTCACAGTAACGGTCTTTGTGGCCGGTCCGTTGCGTGAGGAAGCGACGAAATCGACCGGAGTCGTCGGCGCTTCGGCGGCTCAGGCGACTCGGGAAGTTCGTAACTATGTCGTGGAAGCGTTCACTTCTTTTTTTGCCAGCCGCAGGTCGCTGATCGCTTTGATGATCTGTCTCCTGCCGTGTGGCGCTCTGTTTCTCGGAATGCAGCTGCACACCGCTCTGGCGAAACGGCTTGAGTATTCCGATGGCGACCTCGCCAGACTCGTGTTCTGGTCGACGGTAATTTCCGGCAGCTTCTGCGTTGTGGGAGGATACCTGTCGGATCGACTTGGACGTCGGCTTTCGCTCAGCGTTTATGTGGTGCTGTCAGTCGTGCCCACATTGTGGCTGGCATCTGAGATGTATTACGGCTTGAGATGGACAGATTTCGGTTCGCGGACGGGATCCGTTCCGGAGAGGATTCCCGACTCCATCAAGTGGACGTTCTGGTACGCGATCATGTTCTTTTCCGCCGTGCAGGGAATGATCTATGGAACTCGCATCGCCATCTTCATGGACATCGCCAACCCGACCGTCGCGGGAACTCAGTTCACCGCGTACATGGCGATGCAGAATATCGTTCTGTCTTACACCGCCATGTGGCAGGGTGAGGCGATCTCGGAATTCGGCTACGCTGGATGCCTGTTGATCGATTGCGGCGTCGGATCGGTCGTGCTCGTGTTGCTCCCGTTCCTCAAACTGCGTTGAAGACGACGACGTCGCGTGGCTTGAATGTGCCAGAAAAACGGCGTTCGCCTGAGTACGCATCCCGCATGGGACGCACAAGCACGTTGTTTCCTCGCGTTTCGAAACAGAATCCGTAATCGGGCAACAACTCTGAGTCATGATCCGTTTGAATTGATCAGCAGCGATTTGAAAAACTGAATCTCGATACTGAACAGACAGCTCAGACAGCATGTTCTACCGAAAGGAGGCATATCTGCATGTCTCAGAAAGAAGTTGCCAGGTACACTTGTTGTTAATGATGTTGCCGGGCAACTTACCACTTCTATCGTGCGTCGGATGCAGGTCGGACCACAGCTGTTCTTGTCGAACGGACAATGAACGAACAGCAGTGGCTGCAGAATTCGCGTTTCCAATCGGGCCTGTTCTGAACCGAGGGTTTTACACAGACAATGACTCAGCCACGACCACTTTCAAAACGTCAGGTGAAGATTCTCGACTTCATCATCGAACAGATTCAGACTCGCGGATACGGACCAACGGTCCGCGAGATCGTCAATCATGTCGGCGACAAGTCGCCGACCAGCGTGCATCGGCATATGAAGACGCTGGAAGCACGCGGCCACATCAGTCGCGAAGCCAACAAGTCGCGATCAATCAGACTGACCGAAGAACATCGCGGCCTTCCATTGGCGGGCGTCATCGCGGCTGGAAGCCCTATCGAAGCGGTTGAGAACGTTCAACGCTATGATCTGTCAAACATCTACGATCCACAGAACCACTTCATGTTGAAGGTTCGCGGTGACTCGATGATCGAAGATCACATCGACGACGGTGACCTCATCGTCGTCCGGAAACAGTCGACATGCCGCGACGGCGAAACGGTCGTTGCACTGATCGATGGCGAAAACGCAACACTCAAACGATTCTACCGCGAAGCGGGGAAAGTCCGACTGCAACCGGCCAATCAGAGTCTGGAACCGATCTACGTCGAGTCGAGTCGAGTCTCCATTGACGGAGTCATGGTGGGTGTGGTCCGCCAGGTGGCTGCTTCCCCCGCGTGCTGAGGGAACAGGTTTCGGCAGCTGTCCAGATCGATGGATCGGTCACCAGGTCGATCCATCCGCTGGCAGCCCGCTGATAAGTGTGCCACTGATTAAAACTTCACTGTTTCCGACTCGATATCACGAGGTTGTCGATGCGCAAGTCAATTCGCGCGCTGACTATCGTCTGTGTCTACCTGACGAGCTTCGCAGCTGACGCTGCTGAATTCCGTGTAGTACCACAGCAGATCACCCTGTCTGATGCCTACTCACGTCGACAGGTGCTGGCTGAAGTCGATCAGCACGACGTGACACATCTGGCGACGTGGAAAAGCATGACTCCACAGATCGTAGCGGTGGACACCTCCGGCTATGTGATGCCAGTCGCCGATGGCGACGGCACAATCGCTGTCTCGATCGACGGTCACGTTCGCGAAGTGTCTGTCTCTGTTAGCGGCCTGAGGAAACGTCGGCCAGTGGACTTCGCCTCTGAGATCATGCCACTGCTCAGCCGGTATGGATGTAATTCTGGCGGGTGTCATGGCAAGGCGAGCGGGCAGAATGGCTTTCGGCTTTCCCTGTTCGGCTTCGATACGGAATTCGATTACCAGGCGATCGTCCAGGAAGCTCGTGGACGACGAGTCTTTGCGGCCGATTCGGCCAACAGTCTTCTGCTTCGCAAGGCGATTGGCGCCACTCCACATGGCGGAGGAAAACGATTTGATTCCGAGTCCGAAACGCATCGACTGATACTCGACTGGATTTCTGCCGGAGCTTTGCCCGCAGACAACAACGCGCCAGTAGTAGTTGCCCTGACGGCAATTCCCAATGAGCGAATTCTGGCACGCGATGAACAGCAGCAACTGTGCGTTGTGGCGGAATATTCGGACGGCACAACGCGTGACGTCACTCGACAGGCAGACTTCGATTCAAATCTCGATGTCGTCGCCCGAGTGGATCACAATGGCCTGATCCAGGCAACAGAGCAGACAGGCGAAGCCACCATCATGACTCGGTTCATGGGTCGCGTGGCGGTGTTTCGGGCGATCGTTCCACACAGTCGACCGACGAGTTCAGAATCGAATGCTGACCTGGCCACTTTCGAACCGGCCAACGACATCGACAAACTGGCGGTCGTCAAGTGGAAAAAACTCGACCTTAGTCCGTCACCCGTGTGCGACGATGCCACGTTTCACCGCAGAGTCACACTGGATATCTGCGGCCGGTTGCCAAATGTCGAAGACGCACGCGCGTTCCTGAATGATCAGTCGCCTCAGAAACGGAATCAGCTGATCGATCGACTGCTGGACTCACCGGATTACCCGGCGTTCTTCGCCATGCGGTGGGGAACGATTCTGAGAAATTCGCGACTGGCAGGAGCGGAAGACGCTTCATACGCCTTTCATAACTGGCTGAAAGATCGAGTCGCTCGCAACGTCCCCTATGACGAGTTTGTTCGAGGTATCGTCGCGGCAGCCGGCGAGTGGCAGGACGCGCCCCCGATCAACTGGTACTGGCAGATGCGGGACGATCAGCTTCATCAGGTGACTGCTGATACCGCTCAGGTATTTCTGGGTCTGCGTCTGCAATGTGCGAGATGTCACCATCATCCGTACGAGCGTTGGGGACAGGAAGATTACTTCGGTCTGGCCGGATTCTTCACCAGACTAGGCCGTAAGAGTTTCGGGCAACCGCCGCCGTACTACTCTTCAAGCAAGCCCACGACCAGCGAAAAGAATCCGCTGACCAATCTGGTTCCCCTTCCCAAATTCCTCGATGGGGAATATGGCGACTTCAGTCCTGAGCAGGATCCGCGACACGCTCTCGTTGACTGGATGGCTCGACCTGAAAATCCATTCTTTGCCAGGACGCTCGTCAATCGTCTGTGGGGCCACTTCATGGGGCGAGGACTCGTACACGAAGTGGACGACATGCGTGAAACCAATCCGCCGTCAAACCCAGAACTGCTGGATTGGCTGGCCAGTGATTTTATCGAACACGGCTTCGACGTTCGCCGCACCGTTCGCCTGATCGTGCAGAGTCGCATCTATCACTTGTCGTCCGAACCAACGGAATTCAATCGAAACGATCAGCAGAATTTTGCTCGTTTCTTCGGTCGAAGACTGCCGGCGGAAGTGTTTCTCGATGCGGTTGATCAGACGACCGGCTCGAAGACGAAGTTTAATGGTGTTGGAAATTCGGCTCGCGCCGTTGACCTGCCGCACGAAGGGTTTGGTTCGTACTTCCTGGATACCTTTGCCAGGCCTCGACGAGTCTCCGGCTGTGAATGCGAACGCTCCAGCGGAGCGACACTTGCTCAGGTGCTGATGCTTTCGAATTCAGACGAAATGGAGAACCGAATTGCCGACGGCAACGGACGAATCGCGATCGCCCTCAAGGACAATAAGCCGCCCAGTAAAATCGTCGACGAGCTGTTTCTCGCTGCGTATTCGCGGCTGCCTCGAGATGACGAGCGATCTAAGGTCGACGACTACCTCAAGTCTGAGGTCAATCAGCAGCAGGCGCTGCAGGACGTGATGTGGGTAGTGCTGAACTCGAAAGAGTTCATGTTCAATCACTGACCGACGGAGCGGAACGCACCAGTTTGCCGTTACGGACTCATGGCAAAGATGCGTTTCTGCTTCCTGTGAAATCAGAGAAACACCCCATGCGAACGGCTGAATCTGTCACACTGTACCGGTCTGCGTACTGAGTGTTCGGGCTGTCGCGGTTTCGCTTGATCATCAGTGTCCGTATTGGCACGATGGCTCAACTTCACGCTTCACACCTGTTCGACAGAGCCGAAACTCATGCCTGATGTGCCGTCCGAACGACGTTTCCGAGTCGCTTTGTCGTTTCCCAGCGAAAAGCGGGCCTTCGTTAAGAACGTGGCAAACCGGCTGGCCGAAAGGCTCGACAAGTCGAAGGTCCTGTTCGACGAGTGGTACGAGGCCGAGTTCGCTCGGATTGACCTGGGTACTTACCTGCCCGAGCTGTACCGCAAAGATGCTGACCTGGTCGTCGTATTTCACTGCTCGGATTACGTGGCTAAGACGTGGTGTGGAGCCGAGTGGCGGGCCATTCACTCGCTGATTCACCAGAAGAATCCCGAATCGGTGATGCTGTGTCGGTTTGACTTCTGCGATGTGCCAGGAATTTACGAAACCGCCGGGTATGTCGATATCAAGGAAGAAACCGAAAGCCGGGCAGCCCAGGTGGCCGAACTGGTTCTGCAGCGACTCGACGCGCTGAATCCGCCAGCGATTAAGATTCCGACGGGTGACTTCGTCTACGTCTGCGAGTGCGCCGGCGATCTTGAGGGAGTCCACTACCGATTCGTAAACGACCTGCGCGGCGAACTGGAGCCGTTGAACGTTCAGGTCATCGCCCCCGAATTTCGGAAAAGCCCGGAAGCCAAAAACGCGATTCCACAGCTCTTAAGGGCGGCGAAGTTCGTCATCCAGCTTCACAGTGCTTCGCCCGTTCCCGTACTTGATCCGGCGTACGAACCGGGCATCGAACACTTCCTGATCGAGCAGCTGCGCGAGTGTCCGGACAAAGTGCCAGGAACCACATGGATACGCTGGCGCAGCGATGGTTTGGTCGAAAAGCAGATTACCGACGAGACCCAACGAGCAGTCGTCTTTGATGAGCACTGCGAAGTGAAGGCGCTGCCCGAAGTGAAGTTCCGCGAACTGGTTGTCGACACGGTTCGCCGGGAACTCGAACGCGAGCAGATGCCCGAGATCTCGGAGGTCGAAGTTCTGATACGCACGATGGACAACGGTGGCGCTGCCACGGGAGACCTGTGCGACCGGGTGGACCTCTATACCAGCGGCTCTGACCAATACCCCTTGCGATCCCGAGTCGTCCTGAAAGATACGAGCCTGAAGATCTGCTGCGACGAGTATCGTGCGCGTTCCATGAGACCTGGCGGTCTGTTTGTCGTGTACGAGGAAGCGTCGAAAGAGAACGCAGACGAAGCCGACAAATGGGTTCAGCAGGCCATGGAAGAGTGCCGCACCGTGGCACTTTCGTATCGACCGACACTGCCGGTTTGCCTGGTCTACGCCACAGAATCTCAGGACAGGACTCCTCGGCTGAAGTCGGTACCCGGACGCTTTCGAGTCATCAACTATCGTTCGCCCGATCCTGATCCGGACGCAGCCGGACCAACCGAACCTGACAAGCTGCAGGTCGTTCTTCAGAACGTTGAGCAGGTGCAGCGATGAGTACCTCTGAAATTCCTTCGCCCTACGTCGGACTGCGCCCGTTCGAGGCTCACGAGTCGCATCTATTCTTCGGAAGAGCGGAACAGATCAGCGGCATGCTGCAGCGGCTCGAGAAGTCGAAGTTCCTCGCGGTCATCGGAGCCAGCGGTTGCGGCAAGTCATCACTGGTTCGCGCGGGCCTGTTGCCAGCGGTGGCCAGCGGATTCGTCACGAACGAACTCGAGCATTGGGATTTCGTCCTGATGCGACCAGGCGACAATCCATTCCGGAATCTCGCCAGGGCTCTTCTGAATCGGCAGACGGGAGAACAGTTGCTGACGCCGGAATCACGACTGATCGAGACCGACTCCGATAAAGTCAGCCGGATCGAGCAGAAACTGCGTGGCGGTCGCAAAAGTCTGCTGACCGTTGAAGCGGAAAGGCCGCAGGATGAGCCACTTCCGTTACTGCTGCTGGTGGATCAGTTCGAAGAGCTGTTTCGTTTCCAGAATGAGTCGAACCGATCTGAAGCCGGCTCCCGATTTGAACTGCGTGATGACGCGCTGGCCTTCGTCGATCTACTGCTGGCCACGGTTGATCCTCAAAATCAGGCAGCTCCTTCGATCTACATTGTCATCACAATGCGTTCAGATTTTATGGGCCATTGCGAAGCCTTCACTGGCTTGCCTGCCCGGATCAGTCGGAGTCAGTTTCTGGCCTCACGCATGACTCGCTGGCAACTGGAAGAAGCGATCACCGAGCCGCTGCGGTCCTACTCCGAAGCAGTCGCCGACGCCAAATCCGCGAGGAGGTCAGATACTTCGACTGCCGGAACGAGGAGCCTGCCCGCCGCCGTTCCGTCTCGACAGTTTGTGAATCGCGCGCTTAATGACGTGGGCACCGATCCCGACCTGCTGCCATTGTTGCAGCACGCGCTGATGCGTTCGTGGCAGCAGGCCGAGGCACGTTGCCGGGCAGAGAACTCCGATAAAATTGAACTGACCTTCACCGATTACATGCACAAAAAGGTTGGCGGGTTTTCGGAAGCACTCAACCGGCACGCAACAGAACTCTACGACGGATTGAGTACCGGAAAAACAAACATTCAGTCCGCGGAGCAGATGGCCTGCCAGCGGATGTTCTGTGCACTCAGCATGCGACGCGGCGGGGGGCCGTTGATTCGCCGACCTCGTACGGTCAAAGAGATCGTCGACGAAACCGGTGCCGCGCAGGCGGATGTCATTACCGTGGCAAAGGCGTTCGCCCAGGCGAACCTGCTTGTCTTCTCGCCCAGGCTCGCTGCGAATGAAGAGCCGGAACCGAACACCCGCCTCGATATCAGTCACGAAAGCCTGTTAAGACAGTGGGAAAAGCTCAGCGGTCGCGGTGACGATTACGGTTGGCTGGACAGCGAACGCGACGATGCGATGCGTTACCGGCAGCTCGCCAGTTTCGCGGTACAGCACGTCCGGGAACCTGAGTTCCTTCTGACCGGTGATGGGTGGAAAAGTTTCGCGAGGTGGTGGCAGGAACGTCAGCCACGACAATCCTGGTGCGAGCGTTACGCCCCGGACTCCTGGCAGGCGGTCCAGGACTTTGTCGCAGTCTGCACCGCTCAGGCCGAATGTGATGCCAGAGCCATCCAGGCTGCGGGGGAAGAGAAAGAACGCGAGCGACTGGCAAAGCTGCGTGCCATTCGGCACTGGCTGCTCGGCATGGCCAGCGTGGCTATCCTGGCCGTCATTGCGATGTTGTTTGCAGTTAAAGCGAGAGCGACCGCAGAGCAGCAAAGAGACGAATTAGAGACAAGTAAAGGTCTATTAACAGCAGAACAGGAGCGAACGGATGAGGCACTTAAACGGCTGAGAGCACAGACACGACAACTGGAAGAGACTACCGCCGCGGCAGTTGAAAAACAGAAAGAAGCGACCGAACAGAAGATACGAGCCGTTTCAGCCGAACTTCTCGCTTTAAAGCATCGTGAACGTGCTGAAGGATTGCTCTATGCCTCCAATATCAGCGCCGCTCAGCGTGAATGGGACGGTGGCGATGTTTCGGCAGCGCGACGATTCCTGGATGAGGCGTTCTGGAATCTTCGAGGATGGGAGCACAACTATCTCTACACAACATTCAATCAAGGCCAACAGACCCTCTTCGGACATGGTGGTGAAGTCACGTGTGTGAATATTAGCCCTGACGGTCTCAGGATTGTGAGCGGCAGCGATGATAAGACGGCCAGAGTCTGGGACGCGGTCAGTGGACGGAAGATTCTTACGCTGTCAGGACATACAGATTACGTCACATCTGTGGCGTTCAGCCCTGACTCTTCCCGAATCGTGAGTTGCAGCAGCGACAGTACTATCCGCGTGTGGAATACATCAACCGGTCACACTCAACTCGCTTTCAAAGCCCACGATGAGCCCGTGCTCAGTGTGAGTTTCAGCCGTGACGGATCCCGAATTGTAAGCGGCAGCGAAGATAAGACAGCAAAGATATGGAATGCGTCGACGGGCAAAGAGACGCTCACCCTCAATGGGCATGCGGATTCAGTCAGGAGTGTGAGTTTCAATTCGGACGGTTCTCGCGTTGTGAGCGGAAGTGATGACTTTACGGCGAAGGTCTGGAATGCGGAGACTGGTGATGCGATCTTTACATTCGCCGGTCACGTCGGAGGTGTCACGAGTGCCCAGTTCAATCGTGATGGATCACGCGTTGTTAGTGGCGGCGACGACGGTGTGGTAAAGATATGGAATCCATCGAACGGACTCGACGTGGTATCACTAACCGGACATCAGGATTCAGTCAGGAGTGTGAGTTTCAGTTCCGACGGTTCCCACATCGTAAGCGGTGGTGATGACCGTATGGTGAAGATGTGGGACGCGTCTGGCGGGGTTGCCGCACTCTCACTGCAAGGACATACAGACGCTGTGCGAAGTGTAATGTTTAACCCGGATGGTTCTCGACTTCTGAGTGGTGGAAGTGACAGGACCCTGAAGTTGTGGAATGTGCCACGTCGACAGAAGATGTCTACGCTCATAGAAAACGACAATTGGGTCAGAGCGATTGATTTCAGTCCCGATGGGTCACAGATCGTGGCCGGAAGCGACAGCGGGATGGTCGTGGTGTGGAATTCCTCAAGCGGACAGGCACTTCACAGCCTCGTTGGACATACTGGCTATGTATTGGGTGTTAGCTTCAACCATGATGGTTCCAGGATTGTGAGCGGTGGCGATGACCATTCCGTCAGAGTGTGGGATGCGATCAACGGCGAGCCACTGTTCGTACTCAATGAACATGAAAAGCCTGTCACGGCTGTAAGTTTCAACCGTGACGGAAGTCGCTTCGTCAGCGGAAGCGAGGATGGAACCGCAAAGCTATGGGTCAGGACAGACGGTGCGACGCATCAGGCCAGCTGGACTGTCCGTCGCACGTTTACCGGACATTCTGACGCCGTCAGGAGTGTCTCCTTTAGTCCGGACGGACGACGAATTGTCAGTTGCGGCGATGACAAGCTGGTGAAAGTCTGGGAAGCCGACAGCGGCAAAGAAACCCTCAGCCTCATTGGACACTCTGATATTATCTTGACGGCGCGTTTCTTCCCCGACGGTTCGCGGATTGCCACCGGTGGTGAAGACGGATCGGTAAAGGTGTGGGATGCGATCACCGGTAAGGAGCAGCTGACGCTCAAAGGTCACTCTGACTACGTGAGAAGTGTGGGGCTCAGTCCGGACGGCACTCGAATTGTGAGTGCTGGCGACGATCATACGGTGAAGGTGTGGAGCTTGGAGACCGGCCTGCTGACACTCACTCTGAAGGGGCACACCGATGATGTCCGGTGTGTAAGTTTCAGTCCGGACGGAACCCGAATCGCGAGTGGCAGCATCGACAAGACAGTAAGAGTGTGGATCGCTGACACGGCGCAGGAGACGCTGTCGCTCAGAGGGCATTCTGACGACGTAAGGAGCATCAGCGTGAGCCCTGACGGCTCACGAATTGTGAGCGGCAGCGATGACAAGACGGTCAGAGTCTGGAATACGATCAATGGACAGGAACTTCTTACACTGAAAGGCCACTCGCATTATGTCACAAGTGTGGGGTTCAGCAATGATGGTTCTCGAATTGTGAGTGGCAGTCAGGATGAGACCGTCAAAGTCTGGGACGCGGTTAATGGAAGTGAATTGCGCACGCTCACGGCTGCAGGACCGTCTGCTGTAGTGCGATGTGTTAGTTTCAGTCCGGACGATTCACAGATTGCAGGTTGCGGTGATGACAGGATTGTGAATGTCTGGGATGCGAATAGCGGTGAAGTGTTACACGCTTTCAAGGGGCACTCTGGCGTTATTAGAAGTGCACAGTTCAGTCGCGACGGTCTTCGGATCGTAAGTGGCAGCGATGACAACACGGTTATAGTGTGGGATGTGACAGGCAATAAGAATCCACTTACTCTCGACGAACATTCGGGGGATGTCTGGAGTGCTGGATTCAGCCCGGACGGTTCCCAAGTCGTGAGTTGCAGCGATGACCAGACAGTGAAACTCTGGGATGCGACCAGCGGTCAGGTGTTGCATACGTTCGAAGGGCACGACGGCTGGGTTCGAAGCGTGAATTTCAGCTCGGACGGGTCTCGAATCGTCAGCGGTGGGAATGACAACACTGTGAGAGTGTGGGATGTTGCCAGGAAGCAGGAACTTCTCTCACTAACGGGACACCGCGGGTCGGTCAGTGGTGTGAGTTTCAGCCCAGACGGTTCCTGGATCGTCAGCGGCAGTTTCGACGACACGTTGAATGTCTGGCTACAGGTCCAGGGATTGGACCACAGCAATGATACGCTGTCAAAGCGACTGACTCCGCGTGCGGCGCCCGCGTTGATTGACAGGGCAGGCAGGTAGCGTCTGCTGAACAGATCAGAGACAGGCTGTTCTTAACAATTGTCTCGGCCACCGAAGAAGAGGACACGAACCACCAGAACAATGATCGCCAACTGTAGTATCAGAACGGAATTTCATGCTCGCCGCTGGCAGAGCAGGCGAGTTCCCGCAGGTTGCCCAGGACGACCGGTTGAGGGCAGGACCAGACCAGGAAAAACATCGCTTCGGACACGAGTCTTGCTGCCGGGTGACTGGCGACGAAGCCTGCTCCCTTGCTGGCGGCGAGGCACGCCTGACTGGATCGTAGTGCGAGCGAATTCGATCGTTGCCGCAGGGCCTCGGTCGTCAGTGCCGGAGTCGTGACGTCCTGCAGGTGCGCTGTGGCTCTGGCCAGGTCAGTCGAAATCGCCGCGTGCTCGTTGGCAAATCGGTGCAGGATGTCGAGTAGTTCCGGGCGGTGTTTTGTTTCCTCGCGAAGCACGCGGATGGCTCTGGCTGCGAGACCGACCGCCAGAGCGGATGTTGTGTACGACCCCGCTCCGCCGCCACTGTGTTTGATGACCTGCTCGGTCGGGCCGAACAGGAGAAACTCCAGCGACACAAATACATTGTCGAGACGAACGGACGCCGTCCGGGATGAGTTCAAAGCCATCAACGGGACTGCCGGTTCTATGTGAACTCCCTCCGTGTTCGTCTCCAGCGCGACCAGCACCTGCGTGCCATCGTGCAGCGTCCCGCCGCAGACGATGAGATCTGCCTTGTCTGCGCCCGTCACCCACGGAACTTCACCGTGAAAGATGTAGCCTGCGTCGACTCGTTCAACCGCGACTGCCGGCTTCGTCCAGTGTTGTCGAGACGTCGTGAGGTGCGAGATTCCAACCGTGGCGAAAATTGAATCGGTCACCAGTGCCGGAAGGATGTCGCTCTTCAATGCTTCGTTTCCAGATCGAGCGATTCTTTGAATAGCGGCGTTCCGCTGAGTCAGCACGAATGTCGAGGCCAGGCAGGCGGTGGCCAGGTGCTCGTATCCGGCTGTCAATTCCACATCGGAGATGTCGCTGCCGCCAAATTCCGTGGGAACCAGCCAGCCCAGAACACCGGCTTCAGACATCTGATGCAGTTGCTCAGCCGGCCATGATTCCGGAGCGTTCAAATCACCGGACCGATCTCGCAATTCGTCCAGCAGATGTTGAAAAGACCCGGATTCGACAAGCGACGGGAACTCAGACATGACGCTGGAACCTGAAACAGAAGAAAGTTCACGATGTGGAAGTGGAGACTACTTTCGCATTCTGGAGTCCGCCAGGCAAACACTCGCGTCACGCGGCGTCTCGATCAGGTGCTCTGCGTATTGCCAGCCATCAGGCGACTCGTTGCTTCTGTGTTCCAAATCGGTCGAAGTACGACCGGAACGTCCGCAGTGATCCGCCAGTGCTGATGACTCGGCGAGCCAACTGGTGAATGTCCGTTGCAGCCGGACAGTTGGCGCTCTCGACAACAAACGGTTTTCGTTGCGAGACTGCCGACGCAACTGCAGAGTCTCGCGAGACATGGCCGACGTAACCCACGGACTTCTTCAGAAACATCTTCGACGTCTGCTGAAGTCGTGCCGCGATGGCCTTGGCCTGAGACGCGGATTCCGCCTGATTGACAACGATATCCAGCGGCGGACAATCGGACGCAGCAAGCGCTTTGATCGTCGAATAGGCATCGGCGATCGACGTCGTTTCTGGCGTCGTCACCAGCAGCACCTGATCGGCCGCCGTCGCGAATTGCCGTACGATTCGATGGATGCCCGTGCTCGTGTCCACGATGAGCAGATCGTGATCACGTTCAAGTTCCTGCATCTGAAAGAGCAGTTCCCGCTGCACGTTTTCAGGACAGTCTGCAAGTTCAATCAGGCCGGATGCACCTGGGATCACATGAATCCCGTCCGGGCCGTCCAGGACAACATCTTTGAGCGCTCGCGATCCGGTTACGACATGTGACAGATTCCAGTAGCCGTTCAGTCCGCACAGTAGATCGATGTTTCCCAGTCCCAGGCACGCGTCCAGCAGGCACACCGACTTGCCCAGCCTGGACATCGCGATGGCCATGTTGAGCGCGATGTTGCTCTTGCCGACTCCACCTTTGCCGCTGGTGACGGCGATCGTTCGCGCACGGCGAGGCCGCGTCGAGGAAGACTCCGATTGAGTCTCCAATCGAGTTTCAATAATTCCGCGGAGAATGGTTGCCTGATCGGGCATGGTTAGCTGAATTCAGTTTTCAGTCGTGAGCAACGGGGAAAAACACACTCTGCATTTCGTGATGAAGTCATTCTTGAGCGTCGAAAAAAGCGGCTAACGCTTTGTGGCAGCTTAATTTCAGGGTGTCACCGGCTCTGTCAGTGTTTTGAAAATGGCGCACTCAATCTGGTTTGCACAGGCAGAGCCAGTGGCACGCAACCCGAAGTCTTAAAGGTCACAAAGCACTAGTCGAACAGGCGATCTTCTCCCAGCACGAGTCGTGCGATCCGACTTTGATTCGCCGGTTCAATGTCTTCGGGAACGTCCTGCCCGGTCGTCAAATAGCTGAACGGTAGTTTGACGTCGCGACTGATCGACAGCAGGCTGCCCATTCCGACGGCCTCGTCAAGTTTCGTCAGGATCAATGCAGTTGGATTTACCGAACGGAATTGATCGCAGGTCATGCGAATGCTGCGAACGCTCGCCGTCAGGCTCATGACAAGATGGACTTCGTCGACGCAGGCTTCGTTAAGCAGCGACTTCAGTTCCTGGATTTTCAGTTCATCACGCGGGCTTCGTCCAGCCGTGTCGATCAGGATCAAATCCAGATCCGACAGGTCGTCGAGCGCTCGCCGCATCTCCTGCGGACTGGTGACAACCTTCATCGGCAGGTCGATAATTTCGGCATAGGTCCGAAGTTGCTCGACCGCTGCGATGCGGTACGTGTCGACCGTCACCAGACCCATTCGAATGCCATCACGCAGCCGAAAGTTTGCCGCCAGTTTGGCGATCGTCGTCGTCTTACCGACTCCGGTGGGACCGACGAGTGCCACGACGCGGCGACGTCCGACTTCTGGCCTGATGGGCGGGGCGCAACGGATGTCGGCTTCAACCATCGCTGACAGCAGGGCACGGGATCCGACAGGATCGTGCAGTTGCTCCGAAGTGCAGTGCTGCTTGAGACTGCAGATCAATTCGCGAGCCAGATCGTCATCGATGTCCGCGTCGATCAGTTGTGTGTAGATCTCAAACAGTTCACTCGGCACTTCATCTGCATTCTTGGAATGTGATCTCTGAGCGAGGCTTTCGACCATCTTCTGCAGGACGTCCAGCTTCAGGGACAGTCCGTTGGCTGAGTCACCTTCGTCGAGCCGTGCCAGCGCCGCTGCTGCTGCCTGCAGGCCGGTCGCCTGATTGGTCGGGTGCGGGTTACTGACGATCGGCTCTGCCGGTGTTCGCGTCTGTGATGCGGGCGGTTGTACGAGGCTCGGGCTGACTCGGGAAGCCTGCTCGCCCTGCGCAATCGCGGGTTCGTTTTCGGTTATGGACGGTTCCATCCGTTGAGGAGTCGCCCTGGACTTCTCTGTCGCTGCCGCCGCTTCCAGCGAATGGAGACTTCTTTCAAGCTGGACCTTATCGGCGTTGCGGCGTTCCAGTTCCAGCGCCAATGCGGTTGCGCGGGCGAGTGGTGTGTCCGGACTGGAAGCCAGCTCTGATGCCGCCGGCGACGTCCGAAGTATGGGCTGTCGCGACAGACCGGGCTCAAACGCCGGGGAGATCGACTCAGATCGAAACGATGTCGCTCGATTGATCACAGACTGTGATGAAGCGGATGTCGTCGACAAGAGAGTCGGTCGCTTCTCAAGCGAAACTCCGGCGGTGACTTCCACTTCCTGACGCTTCTTCAGGAACGGCAGCAGGCGGCGGCGAGTGATCTGGCGAGTGTTCAGAATCACCGCGTCGGTGCCCAGTTCACGCCGCACAATGGCGAGCGCTTCCTGCATCGACTCGGCTTTGTAGGTTCTAATCTCATTTCGAATTTCGTTCATGGAACAGGCTTTCCGTCGCGATTGCTTCGGAGTGGGGTGAATGGCGGGAGTTGATTTGACTTCAGAAAAGTATTTCGACCTCGTTCTTCACGAGTCGTTTTCAGCCTTCTGCCTGAGCCATCAGTACGGCACGCAGGACTTCAGCACTGACATATCCGCGGCTGACAATCTGTGTTTCGGGAGTAATCTCATTGAGGCAAAGTACCGCCAGTTTCGGAATCGCCCGGCTGGTCATCTGTCGCAGCCCCGCTCGAATCTGAGGAGCGGATGTAATGACGACGGGTTGCAGACCAAGGTCAGTCAGTTTCTTCAGTTCGATCTTCAGACCAGCAAGAATCGCTTCCGCTTCCTGAGGTGTCAGCTTTGTACCGACTCCGAACTGGTCAAAATCCATTTTGCTGCGCAGGTAGTCTTCAAGAACCGGGTCCAGACTTACCAGGTGAATCCGCCGCTTCACATCCCGGAACTTCTGGCAGATCGTTCGAGCCAACGCTGTGCGAACGTACTCGGTCATGATCGACAGATTGGAAATGCGATCGGAGTTGTCGATCGTCGTCTGCAGGATGGTTTCCAGGTCTCGGACCGGCACACGCTCCGACAAGAGATTCTTCAGAACCTGGTGGACGTGCGACATCTTAACCTGATCGGGGTTGACCTCTTCGACCAGCTTCGGAGCACGGTCTTTCAAGGCACCAAGCAGTTCATGCACGTGTTGTCGTGTCAGCAGTTCGGCGGCGTGCTGCCGGATGATTTCTGTCAGATGCAGGATGACGACGATCGTCGGCTCGACGACTGAGAACCCCTGAGATTCCGCTCGGTCAATGAGACCGTGTTCAATCCAGAAGGCTGGCTGATTATTCAGTGGCTCGGTCGTCTGTATGCCTGGCAGATCGCCTTCTGCTCCGCCGCGATTGATCGCGAGCATGTGAGTTGGCCAGACCTCGCCACGCGCCACTTCCATGTCCCGGATTCGAATGACGTACTCATTCAGACCCAGCCATGTGTTATCCCGTACGCGGACTTTCGGCAGAATAATGCCCAGTTCTTCGGCGATCTGATGCCGAATCTGCATGACTCGTTCAAGCATGTCTCCGCCACGTGACGGGTCGGCCAGCGGCACGACGCCAGCACCCAGTTCCACCATCAGCGGTTCGACCGGCAGTCGATCTTCAGGTTTCCGTTCAGGGACCGGCTGGTTTTCGGGAAGCTCACTTGCTGACTGCATTTGTGCGGCTTGTTGAGCGCTGGTTTTATGCTTCTGCAAGTTCAGACCGATGACAGTACACAGTCCAGACAGTGAGAGCAGCGGCAGCATCGGCATCCCGGTAAACGCCATCGCCCCGAGAAACGCCGACGACAGGAACATGGCTTCCGGATGCCGAAACATCTGGTTCATGACTTCTTTCGGCAGGTTACTTTCCACCGACGATCGGGTCACAATCAAACCAGCAGCCAGCGAGATCAGAAATCCGGGAATCTGCGTGACCAGTCCATCGCCGATCGTCAGCTTGGTAAATACCTCACCCGCTTCGCCGAAACTCATGCCGTTATCAACAATGCCGATATACAGGCCTCCGGCGATATTGATCAGCGTGATGACGATCCCGGCAATGGCGTCGCCTCGCACGAATTTGCTGGCACCATCCATCGCCCCGTAAAAGTCCGCCTGCTGAGATATTTCCTGACGACGCTGTTTGGCTTCTGCCTGAGTGATCACATTGGCAGCCAGATCAGCATCGATCGACATCTGCTTGCCGGGCATGCCGTCGAGAAAGAATCTCGCTGCGACTTCGCTGATTCGACCCGATCCTTTGGTAATCACCAGAAACTGAATGGCGACAAGAATCGCAAACAGAATCAGTCCGACGGCAATCTTATCACCGGCGACGAACTCGCCGAACGCCTCGATGACTTCTCCGGCAGCGGCGGTTTTTTCCGTCGCTCCACGAGTCAGAATCAGCCGGGTCGACGCGACGTTCAGCACCAGGCGGGCGAGTGTTGTTCCCAGCAGAATCGCCGGGAAAACGCTGAATTCCAACGGGCGAGACACATAGATTGTCGTCAGCAGAATCAGCACTGCGGCGGTAATATTACACGCCAGCAACAGGTCCATCAGCAGCGGAGGCAACGGCGCTATGATGACAAGAATGGACGTAACGATCAGGACCGGGAACGCTAATCCCCGCACCTGCGCCCATGTTTCTCGCAATCCAATGGCCGAATTCGGCGGCATCCATGCCTCCGTGTGGTTCTTAATTGAGCAGCTCGAACACTTGAAAGCGGGACATTTCCATCTGCATTCGCAGCGAAATCCCTGCTCTGAGCATTCTGCCCGCACCGGTAATCAAATCGTGCCGCGTCATATGGAAATTCGAAAAACCTGTCCAGATGAGGATCCGGAGCGGGAGACCATGGGCGATTTCGCAAAAGTAGCGCTATCCAACTAAACTCCCGTGATGAACTCTTCGACGAACTCAACCCAGGCGAACTACAAACGAGTCTGGACGACGTTTCTCAGAAACGCCCTGATCCGCGAGATGATGTTTCGCGGCAACTTCATGATCAACGTGGTCACGCGAGCATTCTGGTTCTGCGCGCAGATTACGCTGTTCGAAATCATTTACCGCAACGTTGACACGATCAACGACTGGACTCGACCTCAGTACTTCGCCTTCATGGCAACAGGCATGCTGATCAACTCGATCATCGAAGCGTTGTTCATGCCGAACTGTGCGAATTTCAGCGAAATGATCCGGACGGGAAATCTCGATTTCGCACTGCTCAAGCCGATCGATACTCAGTTTCTGATTTCGTGCGAGAAAATGGAACTCGCGATGGTCAATCAGGCACTGCTGGCGCTTGGCCTGTTAACGTACGCAGTCATTCAGATCGGCGAGCCAGTCAGCCTGGCACAGGTCGTCATTTACCTGGCGTTCGTGATTGTCGGTGTCGCGTTTTTCTACAGCCTGATGATCGCCATGGCCAGTACCAGCATCTGGCTGACGAGAAACCAGGGCCTGTACGATTTCTGGTTCTACATCACCGTCTTCGCCCGTTACCCGCGGAGCATATACAACGGCGTCGACGCGCAGCGGCTGGAATTCTGCGAGGTTCTGCAGGGGACGTTCACGTGGCTCGTCCCAATCCTGCTGGTGGTCACCGTCCCGGCCCGAGTCATCGCTAAAGGGCTCACCGAATGGCAGTATCCAATGATCGGGCTGGGATCGTCGTTCGCCGGATTGATCCTCTCTCGGTTGCTGTTTCAATGGTCGCTCCGCAACTACCGCAGTTCAGGCAGCTAAGGACTGGTCCCGCGAATAAAGGATTGATACTCGTCAGAAATCATCTGACGCGAAGGCGCCAAGACGCGGAGTTTCGCAACGAGCTTCTCATTGACTCGCCACCTCACTGAATTCACAGCAACAATCACTGAAGTTCCCGATGGCTGTCTTTTCTTTGCGTTGCTTTGCGTCTCAGCGTCTTTGCGTCAGCCTTCCCAATACCAGTCCTTTATTCACGGGACCGGTTTTTAAGGCCAACGACGACTTTTCTCATCCCACACGAAAAACGAATAACTTGCGACACACCAAGCCATGATTATCAGCAACGAACTCATCGCCGCGGACCTGCTTCCGTTGATCGACCGAATGTGGGACGCCTCGGGTCGGAAGATTCTCTCGATCGAGGAATCCTGCTCCGCGAACTCGCAGACCCCTGTTTTCACGATTCGGGGGCAGTATCAGCCTCAAGGTTGGACTGAGTGGACTCAGGGTTTCCAGTTCGGCTCGGCGATCCTGCAGTTTGACGCGACGGGTGATGAGCAGTTTCTTGAAATCGGACGCAGGAGCACGGTCGACCGAATGGCCGCTCACGTATCGCACGTCGGAGTTCATGATCACGGTTTCAACAACGTCAGCACATACGGCAATCTGCGGCGACTGATGCTCGAACGTCGAATTCCCGCTGACAGAAGGGAACTCGACCTCTACGAGCTGGCCCTGAAGATCTCAGGTGCGGTCCAGGCATCTCGATGGAGCACGACCATTGACGGACACGGGTACGTGTACTCGTTCAACGGCCCGCACTCACTGTTCTGCGACACAATGCGATCGATGAGGTCACTGTCACTGGCTCATCGACTTGGACATTCGCTGATGGGCGAGAACGATGATGCCATCTGCCTGCTCGATCGTATGGTTCAGCACGCTCGATCGACGGCGAAGTACAACGTCTACTACGGAGAAGGTCGCGACTTGTACGATGTCCGCGGTCGAGTTGCTCACGAAAGCATCTTCAACAGAAACGATGGTCGGTATCGCTGCCCGAACACTCAACAGGGGTACTCGCCGTTCTCGACATGGACACGCGGCCTGTCATGGGTAATCGCCGGCTATTCTGAGCAGCTCGAATTTCTGCAAACCGTGCCGGACGAACAGCTTGACACGCTCGGCGGACGAGACGACATCGAAACCATGATGTTGAAAGCGGTTCAGGCGTCATGCGACTTCTTCATCGCGAACACGCCAACCGACGGAGTCCCGTACTGGGACACCGGTGCGCCGGGACTGGTACACCTGGGAGACTACCTCAGTCGCATCTCCGAGCCGTTCAATGATCACGAACCTGTCGACAGTTCAGCCGCCGCCATCGCGGCTCAGGGCCTGTTGAGACTCGGACATTTCCTGCGTGATCGAGATAACGCGGCAGCAACACGTTACTGGCAGGCGGGCTTGACCACGGCGCAATCGCTGTTGTCCGCACCCTACCTCAGCACTGACGAAGCTCATCAGGGGCTGCTGCTGCACACGATATATCATCAGCCGCGAGGCTGGGACCACGTGCCAACAGGTTCGAAGATTTCGCACAGCGAATCATGCCTGTGGGGCGACTACCACCTGCGGGAACTCGCTCTCTACCTGCAGCGGGTCGTGAACGACTCCACGCCATACTACAGCTTCTTCGGACCGGGCAATTCTCACACAAATTGACCGACACGTCCGCATCAAGTGCCAGATCAGAATGTACTGTCACCGAAGCTGCAACATGACGGCAGGCTGGGAGCCTGTGACTGTCTGACAGTTGAGTGGGCAGTGGTCCTAATCTCGGACAAGAGTCAGAAAAGCTCGACGAGAATTGCCATCTCAACCCTGCGTCTGCGATCGGCAGAGGTATAGTCAAATCGACGGATCAAACGGCGTGTCGGCAACTGGATGCTGCATCTGCACCCTGATTCGCACCCGCTGACAGACTCGAATTGACCATGACTTCAAAGCACATTCTGCTTGTCGCCGCAGCACTGTCCGCTGCAGTTGCGGTTCCCGGCTCAGCGTCCGCCGCCCAGCCGATGGTGGAACTTCGTATTGGCACTCAAGCCTTCGAAGGTCGCATCGCCGAACGAGGTCAGGGCTGGTGCGCCCTGTATGATCGCGAAGGAAAGATGCATACCATCGATCTGGACCGGGTGACACGGTTCAGAAAATCGCCGCGTAGTTTCTCGCCGCACACGTTTCTAATGCTCAAGACCATGTTGCTCAAAGAGTTTGGCAGCGACTTTGAGGTTTCGACAACGCGGCATTATCTGGTCTGTGCTCCGACGGGACGAGCAAAGGCTTACTCCGACGTGTTTGAAGAAACCTGGCGACGCTTCCACATGTATTTTGCCGTGCGAGGCTTCGACATGGACACTCCGGAGTTTCCGATGATTGCCGTCGTTCTGAAAGACCGCAAGAGCTTCATGAACTACGCCCACCAGGAAAAAGCCAACGTCGATTCAAGTATCCTCGGTTACTACTGGTCGACCCATAACCGAGTCATCATGTTCGAAGATCAGAAGTCGCAATCCAAAGTCTTTAATCAGCAGTCTCCAACCGAAGAACGCCTGCTGGCGAATTCGCTCCGCGGTTCGAACCGCGACAGTTTCTCGGGAGAATCCTGGAATTCATCCCCGCTTGAGAATCAAAGCTGGAGCTGGGCGTTCGCTTCTTCTGGACACACGAGTGATCCAGACCAGTCTGAGTCAATGGATGAAATCGCGTCACGAGCCGGCATCAATTCCGACCTGCGCGAGACCATGATTCACGAAGCCACTCACCAGTTAGGCTACAACCTCGGGCTGCATAACCGTACGGGCCGAAACCCGAAGTGGATCGTTGAGGGTCTCGCAACCGTCTTCGAAACGCCCGGCATGGAAGAGTTCGCGTCCGATCGAGATGTTAAAAAACGCCTTAACCCAGGCTGGCACTATGGATTTCAGAAATTCGTGAAAGGCGACCGGAAGGACGGATTTCTCGAAGCGTTCATTCGTGACGATAAATTGTTCGAGACGCAAATGAGCGATGCCTATGCACAGGCCTGGGCACTCTCGTTCTGGCTGATTGAAACTCGCCCACGGAAGTACGCGACATTTCTGCAGAAAATGGCGTCGACCGAAGTCTCTGGACATTTGACTGGGGAAACTCGCGTCAAACTGTTCAAGGAATCGTTCGGCTCGAATCTCGTGATGCTTGATGCCGAAATGCTGCGCTATTATGCCCGCCTTAAGTAGGTCTACAGCCTGATCGACGACGACAAAAAGGTGTATCAGTCGGTGGTAATGGCAGCATGATGTCGTGACCGTCCTCAGATTCCCGAAGGCCGGAAATCGGTCTTGCAGTGATTTTCAGCGAGCAGTAGTCTCCGCACCCCCGAACCGGGGATTCCGTCTAAGTCCCCCCTTGACGCACCATTCCTTCGCTCTACTTCCTCAGAGCAACTGATGTCTGACGGACATCATCCCACCAATCCACCACTCATAACCCGGCTTATTTCGGTGTGTATTCGAACACTGAAATAAATCATTACTTTGCGTGTACCTGCACAATCGCCAGATTGAGGAACACGCAATGGGTTGTCCCTTCCAAAGCCATTCCTGCTCACACTTCCCGGAGAATTCCGCCCATGTTTTTCTCAAGGGCCATCGCCTGCGCGATCGTCACCTGTCTGGTCAGCACACTGACCGGTTGTGGTGCTTCGAACGGTTTCGTGCACAATGCGCAGGGAACTCGGAATTTCAAAAACGGAAACTACTCGGAGGCCAGACGCTATTTTCAGATGGCTTCTGCCGATAGCCCACAGAAGTCGGACTACCTTCACAACCTTGGCTCAGCCATGTGGAAGCAGGGCGATCCGGCAGGTGCCGAACAGGTTTACCGGCATGCGCTGGATATCGACCCGATGCATCAGCCTTCGTACCACAGTCTGGCGAAACTAATGAATGAGCAGGGTCGCGTCGGCGAAGCACAGAATCTGATGACGGCCTGGGCCGACACACAGCCATACATCCCCGAGCCTCAGATTGAACTGGCGTGGCTCAATAGAGAAACCGGAAATCAAGCCGCGTCAGAAGAGAACCTGCGACAGGCTTTGCAGATCGATCCTTCCAACTCTACGGCACTCGCTCACCTCGGACAGGTGTATCAGGACCAGGGACGGTCCGGCGAGGCCGTTGCCATGTACCGTCGGTCGCTTCACCAGAACTGGTATCAGCCCGACGTTAAAAGTCGTGTCGCCACACTTGATGGTTCTGCCAACCCGCAGACCTTCATCACATGGCCAGCAACCCAGACTGCCCAGACTCCGACTCTAGTGAACAGTCAACCAATGATTGTTCAAAATCCAGTACCGACTTACGCCAATTACCCACCTGCTCAGTCTGCGGTTGCTGTCGAGTGGCCCGTTCAGTCGCAACCGACGACGAACGGTGCTCAACCAATCGTGCGGCGTCAGGCACAGCCATCACTGGCTGGCATTGAAAATTCCGATCCGGCTCACGCCGATGATCTCAGACTTTCGGAACTACCAATGGTAACCGCCCACTGACACGTTTCAGCCCGTACTTCGAGACTACTTCCGACACTAATGGTGAACTTTGAATGAAGGCAGTTTGTGACTGCCAATCGGCCTGACAGCGTCCCGCAACGATTTGCCAGGTTGCCCGTCACAAAACTCGACTTCGCCAGAAAGAAGGACCGGCCCCATGCCCAGTGTGACCACAGTCAACCAGCAACATTCTGCGCCCGTCAAACAGAAAACAGTCAAGCGCAAGGTTGGCACACGTGTTCGAGCTCTTGACAGTGTCGTCTCACCAGACTTCCCGGATATATCTTTCGCAGGGTGGACCGGAAAAGTCGTTGAAGTCTCTGGCAGGAAGTCACCATTCAAGTACTTCATTGAATGGGACGATTCCATTGTTGAGGCAATGCCCGACTCGTATGTCAAACGCTGCGAAGATCAGCAGATCTACCATCGCTGGGCCTGTCTTACCGATGCCGACTTCGAGACGAACGAGTAAGTCGATTCCGGTGTGATCTCAAGGCAATGACCATCGGAATTACTTGCGGGATGCGTGAAGCGGAGCAGAACGCACCTGCTGGCGGTCGCGGCCTGCCGGTACTGGTGCGCTCTGCTACTCACACTAAGTAGAGTGACCCAGATGTACGATTCATTTTTCCACAGGCCCTTAAACCTCACTCGATTACGCTGTGTCAAACTTTGACGGTCACGAAAACTTTTCCGAAAAAGGTGAATTCAGGGGTTCCGCCAACCGATAAAACGAAGCAGGTCATCGTCACCCGCGCACTGCCAATCCTGAGTGTTCGGGTCAGACGTTTTACGTTGCTCGTTTCAACTTTCGGACGGTCCTGTGGCACTCCATACCGCATGTCGACTTGCGTTGATCGCCTTTGCGACAGCTGCACTCCGAGGTGTTCTGGACGACTCGGAATTTCAGGCAACGTTGATGTTTGCGATTAAGTGTGGCGTCGCGTTCTTTGTGACTGGACTGATTACTGGAGAACTCACTCGCCGTCTGCTGGAAGACATGGTGCTGACGAAGATCAGAAACGTTATTGACGAGAACACACCTCGGGACAGCAACAAGCAACTCGGCGTCGACTCCTGAAAATAGATGCTCGCATCTCACCGCAGGCTCGGCTCTGACAATACGATGAAAACCACGGAGGGTTTCATGACAACGAAGATCAGCGACGAAGTTCTGGCAGAGGTCTGGAAGGACTTTAAAGCCGATCTCACGAATCAGCGTCTGCGGAATATCCTCATCGAGCGATACCTTCCGCTGGTGAAATACAACGCTGAGCGTGTTTGGCAGAAGCTGCCTGAAGGAGTCGATCTGAACGACCTGATTTCGGCTGGCGTCTTCGGTCTGATGGATGCCATCGAAGCGTTCGATATGGAACGCGGCGTAAAATTTGAAACCTACTGTGTCCCGCGAATTCGCGGAGCCATGCTCGATGAACTGCGGACGATGGACTGGGTTCCTCGTCTCGTGCGAAGCAAGGCCAGTAAACTCGAAGCCGGTCGCAAACGGGTAGAAGCACGAGTCGGTCGCCCACCGACGAATGTCGAAATGGCGGCGGAAATGGAGATGTCTCTCGAAGAATTCGAGAAGATGAAATCCGATGCCAGCGCCGTAAATCTCGTCAGCCTTAATAAGAAGTGGTACGAGACCGACAGCTACAAGGATGTCCGCGAAGTCGACATCGTTGAAGACCACAAAGGTGAAGACCCGACGGGTGGAATCCAGAAGCGTGACATCATGCGACTGGTAACAAAGGGCCTGAACCGCAACGAACGCCTCATCATGATCCTCTATTATTATGAGGAACTGACGATGAAAGACATTGGTTCAACTCTCGGCCTATCCGAGTCCCGCGTCAGTCAGATGCATTCCAGCATTGTGGCTCGCCTGAAAGAGCAACTGCGTCGTCGTCGTCCGGAATTTGCTTAATCCGCGAAGTAACTGTAACCGATCAGCAAGCCTCGCCAAACGGCGAGGCTTTTTTCTTGTTTCGGTGAGTACCTCGGAATTTGCAGCGGTACCGGAATTCATGCGTCCCTGGCGTTCCGTCATGCTGGCGAAGGTACGAATCCAAGCCACTCGCGAATGTCATTCTCGTATTCGCTGGAAAGGTCTCCCAGGACCAGACGCTTGTGGGCGGCAGCGGCGCCGTTGGGCGAAAGGTCGGCATCGTCGGGACTGGAAAACCGCTGCGAACTATCCGGATGAATCATGCCTCGGATCAACTCGACCAGTCCGGTATCTCGCCGCACGTCCCGAGGCAGCAGGTCCTCAACGTGATCGTGCATCGAATTCTTCACGTCGAGCAACTCGGCTCGTGTCTTCACTGCGTCGAAAGGCGATCGCCCGGAGATCAATTCAAGAAACACGTACCCCAGACTTGCCAGGTCGGAATTCAATTCGAACTTCCCGGACTCGATGACTTCCGGGGCGGCGTAACGTGGGGTCCAGGCGGGTCGACGTCGTGGGCGGGAGATTTCAAACGCCGAGCCATAGTCAATGACCTTCAGACTCGCCGTACGCTTGAGCATAATGTTCGAAGGCTTAATGTCTCCATGAACGATCTTGTGACGATGTAATGCCGCCAGGCCTGTCAGACACCCTCGCAGAACCTGCAGTGCGACACCCGGCTTCAATCGGGATTGCGTTGGTCCTGCCGTAATCACCACGTCGTTGATATGTTCCCAGCGTTTCCGGCCAGCGGTCGCGGCTGCAGCGCGGAGCCGGTCCAGATCCATCAGGTATTTCAAATCGAAACCGTCGACCCACTCCAGCACCATGATCTGAATGCCGCTGCTTTCAACAAAGTTGTGGACGTCAAGCAGGTGATCGTGTTGAATCTCGGCGATCTTCATTGCCACCTGTGCCGTCTGAGCCATCTCCGACAGGTAAGAGTCGGTATCCGGATAGGGCAGTGGCGAAAGAAGCTTCAGTGCAACTCGCAGCGAAACATCAAGCGAGCCAAGTCGATCAGCCAGCATGACAACACTTTGCGAGCCAGCACCGAGGCGTTTCAGGAACCGATACTGAGCTGTCCAATGAACTGCTCCGGACTTCTGTAAAGTTTCGTATCGCGACGCCAGCGCACTTCCGGAAGGCCGAACTGGAGTCTGAAAATCGTGTGTTGAAGGGATCGAATCAGAATATTCCATGCGAATCGCGATCATCCCTGATTAATCAGCAGGTTGCCATGTTAGAACACCAGTCCAACGCCAGCGGCGAGTATAACCGTTGGACACGCAGCATGAATTCGATGTTCCACGATTCCCGCAAATGATGGTATCTCTGCCTGTGCAGCGAGTCTGGCTGTCAGCATTTCGCGTTCGGAACGACATCAGCGAGGCAAGCTTCCTCAGGCTCTACAGCACAGTCCACGAGCTGAGATCATCACACACTTCCAGATCATCGCCGTTGTCCGGAGTCTCGTCTCCAACGGTCGGCTCCGAGTCGGACTGGAAGCTGCTGCGAATGGTCGCCAGCCATTCATCCGAAGGCAGACCATAGGGGCGAAACTTTTCAAGGGTGCCGGTTTCTTCGAGATACAGCAGCGCCCGGTTTTGCCCGAGCCGACCGGCGACCGGCGAATCGATCAGATTACTGGAGTCGGTGGCACTCATTTGAAAGGCCACTCGCATTTCGAGTTCGCGCATGGTCTGACTGGTCATCCAGCGGCTGGCGTTGCTGAACGTGTCGGCCCAGACGAGGACATGAACACCAACACTGGGACCTTCCTTAAGGATCTGCACGAACCGCTTCGACGGGCTGGCGACCTTGCTGCGGTCGGCGGAGAAGTTGTACTCGTCGTCTGATTTTCGCAGGTCGCGGAAGCGACCGAGATTATCAACGAGCAGGAACACTGGCGGCTCGGACGTGGACGTGCCACGCGATTCGACGACTTCCGCCAGCTCACTCACGAAGTCTGCAGCATCATTCGGTCCACCGATTCGAATGTCGTGAGGCAACCCCTCGCTCAGGCGACTCCAGAACTCCACAGCAGGTGCGTCCGCCAGTTCTCCGTCCAGAATATAGAACTGAGCAGCCGGTCGGCGCGGGCCTCGCGCATCATCCGAGCTGTTCGGCGAATCAGCCACGGGGTTTGGGATCTTCATACTGGCAAAGGAAAATGATTTCAGTGACTCCAGCGCGTCGGCGGCCGACAGTTCAGCGGTTGGTAATTCGGACACTGCAGGAGTGTCACCGCATTCCGTTTCGTCATTCTCCGATTCATCTTCCGCTTCATCGACGAGGACCAAGGCGTCGTGCGGCAAAAACAACGAAGGCGATACCTGCCCGATCGCCGCAAGGAACACGGATGAAAGAATGCCACGAGCTCCAATGGGACTCTGACCGACAATCAGCAGATTAGACCCGGACAAACGCCGAAAACCGATCTCGGTATGAGGCTTAATGGCAACCGCTTCCCCCAGCCACGCCTCGACGGCGATGGTTGAATCGGTACTACGGTCATGATCAAAGAGAGCAACCAGTTCCTGATTGCCGGTTGGAACAGCGGGCACATTTCCCTCAAACACGATTGGTGCGGGAAATATGCAGCCCTGCTCATCGGTCAGTTGCCGCACGCGCTGCAGATGCTCGTCGCGTTTCTGATCGTCGAGCCAGGCGATCTGAAACGGGTGGTTCCCTTCCAGCAGACCATTCGCATCGTTGTAGATGGCTTCACCAGGCCGCGTGAGCAGACGAGCGGCGGTGTTATCTTCGCTCAGGATGAGATGGGCATCTGCTTCGCTGCATTGCAGGGCGATCCGAACCGCAACCTGACCGAGCGTGCTGCGTGCCAGCGAATATGCGCCTCCAAGCGTTTGGGATCCGAGCATGACATGCATGCCAAAGGCCCGCCCCTGTCGAACCAGACGGTCCATCAGTAGCGCTGCCTGCTGACTGATTCGATCGTCTTCGGTGAAGAACTCCTGAAACTCATCGATCAGCAGCATGATCCGAGGCATGCGTTCGAGATTGTTATTTCGGAAACCAGCAATGTCCTGCACTCCTCGCTCGCGAAACAGATCCCCGCGTTCCTTGAGGATTCCATCCAAACGCTGCAGGACGCTGAGCCCGAATTCACGGTCGCTCTCGATGGCGATGACTCGAGCATGAGGCAGTCGGTTTGTCGCGTAGGTCTTAAACTCAACCCCCTTCTTGAAGTCGATCAGATAGAATTCGATCTCGTCCGGGCTGTAATGCAACACCAGGTTTGTGACCAGAATGTGCATCAGTGTCGATTTGCCTGAACCGGTCTTTCCCGCAATCAACACGTGCTGTGACGTTCCTTTTCCAAGACGCATGTGCTGGAGCTTCGTAGCGCCGGCGCGGCCAAGTGGGACATCCAGTCCGCTGCGACTGTCCAGCTGCCACAGATCCTTTGGCACAACGCGTTCAAAAGAAACTTCAACACGCCGCGCGTCTTTCGATTCTTCGCCGACACGCTTGACGAATCGACTGAACTCGTCGGGCTCAGGCGGTTCATGAATCTGCAGCGGGAGCCAGGCGACGTCCTCATCGTCGAACGAAAAGGCACCGTCGCTCCAGGTCAGACACGTTGCTTCATAAGCGGCGTCAACAAGGCTGAAGTTCGGCGGCATACTCAGTTGCGGATCGACACTCAGCAGCGTGTACACACCGCATCGCGGGCCGCTCGACATGATGCTTGTCAGACGTCTGGCCGCCTGTTCCGAGAAGCTCGACGGAAAACCGGCGATGACAAGAATGTGATACGGTTCTGCAACTTCCCCTGCGAAATCGTTGTATTCTTCGATCGTCTTGAACTCGTTTCGCAGATAGGTCTGGAAAACCGTCTCCATGTGCTCCGTCAGGTCAGTGAGACGCTGCTCGATGTGCGGGACCTCGGTCCAGATGCGACTGGTCACCAGCAGCTCGTCGTAGTCGACAAGATGCATGAACGCCGAGAAATTCTCGCCAAGACCGATCGGGTCAATGATGGTGAAACGAACTTTTCCCGGTGGGAGAGTCGCCAGCAAACGCAACATCACGACCTGCAGCAGGCCGACAGATGCTTCGCGACCTTCGCCGCCACTGGCTTTCAGCAGGAGCGACGCCTTGTCTGGAAAAGGGAGCATTGCTGGAACCAAAAACTCATTGGCATCCGGAACCAGCCGGTCGTCTTCGGGGATTCCGTATTCGATGTCGTCAAGTCGAAGCTGAAAGTCCCCCAGCCGGATCCCCGCCGGAATCGTCGTAGCGGGAGTCCAGTTTCCGAACGCAAGGTCCGGCCAGCGCTGCGACAGGCGGGCGGATTCCGAACACATTCGATCGGAAGTTGTCCGCACCGTTTCGACGACTCCGTGCCAGCACCGAGCCATGTTCTGCCAATCGAAATCGTACTGCTGTCGGATCGCCTCCAGGCTGCTTTCGTGTTCCTGGCCGAGCTTCTTCAGATCCCAGTCGAATCTCGATTTGAGTTTCTCCAGCTTCCCAGGAAATTCGTCGTTAGCGTTCTGGAGACGCTCATCCCGGTCGCGTGTCAGTGACTCCATCAATGCCGGATACCGATCGTTCGCCTGTTTCAGCAGTTGAGCGCGACGCCCCTTATGACTGTTCGTTGCGTTGTCGAACTTCTCTTGAGCCTTCCGTAACCGCGAATCTCTCTCTCTGACGAGCGTCGAATACCACGAGTCAAATTCCTTCTTTCGCCGCTTGAACTCGCGAGTCGAAAGACGCGACCACTGTTGTCGCACGGCCTTCAGGTCAACCATGTTCTGCGCAAGTCGCGCATAGCCGGACTCTGCACTGCTACGCGCGACACCGAACAGGATCCCCTGAATCGTCATGGTTGCCACGACAGCAATTCCCGCAAGGATCGCCAGCCATTCCTGCACGGGTGGAATCGTTTGAAATCGCAACCATCCAGGATCGACTACGAACCACGCCGTGACCGTCAGGCCGACCACCATCGCGAGAAAGTAAAAGACGGGAACCAACCCGGAAAACAGGAGCGGCAATTTCTGCCGCTTCAGCCGTGCCGACTGCATTCGGGATTGTCCTGCATACTCTTCGAAGTTCTCCAGCATGCCTTCTAAAGATTGAGGCAGTGGGCTGTGCGCTGGCAGATCGGATTCGCTCCACATGCGGCGATTCTTCAGCGTCGTTACCGTTGAATCGTGCAATGCTTCCAGCTCTGAGCATACACCGTCGACATGCTCACGCGATTTTGCGACGTTGTTTTCGAACTGCTCGAACTGCTGCTTCGGCGATCCACCAGCGTTCTCATCGAAGTAGGAAACAACCATCCAGCGAGTCTCTTCGAAGTCATGCCGGATCTGATCCGCAATATCTTCAAAGTCTTCATTTGCCGCCCGCAGAGCTTCGTCATACTCTTCGGACGCCGCTGAATAGTGAGCCTGATATTCGACTCCAGCATCTGCGCAGACGCGGTCATACTGTGCCTGCAGCGCGTCCCGCTCAATTTCATACGCACGTCGTCGTTCGACTGTGGTCGCCTGGTAGCGAACCTGCACTTCTGCAAGTTCTCGCTGGATGCGTTGCTCAAGCCCCAATTCGCCTTCGACTCGCTGAGCGATTCCGTCGAAGAGCGTCTGAATCAGATGCTTGACTCGTTCAATGGCCGCTTCACCGGGCACTTTGTTTACCTCTTGCTGTCGGCCATGCTGAGATCGTATGGCCGTCAAACTGCTTTCTGGCTTCGCGATATTTCCGGACAAAGACGCGACTGAGCTCGGCAAAGAATTCAGTGTACCCGCAGCGGAGCAAGACGACAGCTGAGTTGTTGCAGCTACATCGTAAACCAGTGAGCCGTCGTACTGATCAGATCCGCTATGCAGAGTTGTCACGATCTTGTGCCTGCTCTGGATTTCAACGACGACAGAATCAGAACCGTCATTTCTCCTGACTCCTGCGGGGTCTCGCCGTGTAGCGATGGACGGACAGGCTGAATTCGCACTTTTGCACATGGCCTCTGCGAGCAATGTCCTGCCAACTGAAGGGCCATCAGTCAGTTTCCAACGTTGGACCACTACTGGCAGGACCGCTCTGCTTCCTGAAGCGTTTCGGCCATTCGGTTCACAGCGTCGAGCGACAACTTGACAGTTAACGCCAGCGGAACGAGATGTTCTTCCTCGAACTTCCGGCAATTGTCGTCGTTCCATTTTTCCTGCGCAGACATCCACGCTTCCTGCAGGCTCTCCAGCGATGCGTGAACTTTCGCTGCGGGAGAACCAAGATCGACTAACCCCATCTACAGACTCCTTTCGGCGAGTTGTTGAATCGCCAAAACATTTCGGAACCCATTCGTCCGATATTTTGACAAACGCAAAGTAACTACGTGAATCAACAGGCCTTCAGGCTTCGTCCGCAACGCTTGTCAGTGATGCTGCGATTAGATGTTGGGCATCATGCGCTGAGGAATTAAGTCGAGCGACAAACGAAAACTCCCGGTAACCGCAATTGCGAGTACCGGGAGTTGAGCGAAATTGAACGACTCAGGAACGTGTCGGGATTAACTTCCCGATTTCAGACCGCGTCATTCCCGCGCAGGCGGGAAACCAGTCGTTTTTTCACCACGCTGCCAAACTCACTGGGTTCCCGCCTGCGCGGGAATGACCAAAACGACTCAAGCTGTCGTTGAAGTCGGGACGTTATTTCGGACACGATCCTCAGTGAGCTATCTAAAGGATCGCCTTCACTTTTTTAAGGAACTCAGCATTCGTTGGGAATCGGTCTAACGTTCTCGTCAGCTGTTCCATCGCTTCTACCGGGCTCAGCGAGATCAGACTTCGACGCAGCATGATCACACTTTCCAATGCGTCTTCGGCAAACAGCTTTTCTTCATGCCGAGTTCCTGATTTGGTGATGTCGATGGCTGGCCAGATGCGACGGTCAGCGAGATCGCGACTGAGGACCAGTTCCATGTTTCCGGTCCCTTTGAACTCCTGGAAAATCACTTCGTCCATCCGGCTACCGGTATCAATCAAAGCCGTAGCTACAATCGTGACCGAGCCGCCTTCATCGAACTGACGAGCAGTCCCGAAGAGCTTCTTCGGAATATCAAGCGCCTTCACATGAAGGCCACCGGTCATTGTTCGAGAGTCTCGACCACCGCCACCACCGCCGCCAGTCCATTTATTAAAGGCGCGAGCCATTCGAGTGATGCTGTCCATGAGGATGAAAACATCCTTGCCGGTTTCTGCCATCCGTTTGGCTCGCTCGATCATGAGCTGACTCATGCGGACGTGACTTTCAACATCCCGATCCATGGAAGAAGCGATGACCTCGCCCTTTACGCACCGCGTCATTTCCGTGACCTCTTCCGGACGCTCATCGATCAGCAAAACCATCAGGTGCATTTCCGGATGGTTTTTGCTCACAGCGTCGGCAATGTCCTGCAGAAGCATTGTTTTGCCGGTACGAGGAGGAGCAACCAGCAGCGCTCGCTGGCCCTTGCCTACGGGAGTCAGCAGATCCATGACCCGCATCGTGACTGGCTTCAGCCCAGTCTCCAGCCGAATGTGCGTATGCGGTGTGATTGGAGTCAGCTCGTCAAAGTTTTTGACGTTTTCATAATCCGCCGGGGTCAGTCCATCGATCAACTCAACTTCTCTGAGCCGCGGCCCTTGATTACGAACACCGGCACCGACGTCACCGCGAATCAGAACACCTTCACGCAGTCGGTACTTCTCGACGAGCGAACTGGGGACGAACGGGTCTGATTCCTGAGCGACGTAGTTCTTTTCCGCATTCCGAAGAAAACCATAGCCTTTCGGGTGCAGCTCCAGAACTCCGTCGATTGTTCCTTCGATCACTTCCGTACTGGGAGCGACCGAGCGTACTCGATCTCGATTGTTTCCAGGACGATTGTCCCGCCCATCGCGATGGTCCCGCCCATCACGAGTGTCTCGTCCACCTCGGCCTCGACGCCGACGGCCACCTCGCTGATTGCTACTGGTACCGCTACCGCCGCCGTTGCCCGTGTGGTGATTACTGACACCACTGTTGGCGTTGCTACTGCCACCGCCGTTGTTGCCGCTGCCGCTGTTGTTGAAGCCCCCATCACCACCACTTTGCGGACGACGTCG
This sequence comes from Planctomycetota bacterium, assembly GCA_027624335.1. GTDB lineage: Bacteria > Planctomycetota > Planctomycetia > Planctomycetales > Planctomycetaceae > JABMPE01. The sequence goes on along the minus strand of JAQBWV010000034.1, from coordinate 5,215 downwards.
ACGACGACGGCGGCGACGCGGGCGGCCTTCGTCGTCCGAATCTGCCGACGCTCCTTCCTGCTCCTGTCGATCCTGTCTTTCTTGACGGTCCTGCTCAAAACGTTCCTGCGAATGAACTTCAGCTGGCGTCTCACGCTCAACCGCATCCGAGTCTCCAGCATCATCCGTCGGTGCGGCCCGACGACTGCGTCGACGCGGCGCGACGTCCGCCGATTCTGATTCCACGACCGTCTCGGGGGCAGGTTCTTTCGCCGGGGCGGCAACCGCTTTCTTGCGGCGTGTGACCTTTTTTCGCTTCGGCTCGACGTTGCCCTCAGACTCATCAAAGATGACGTCTTTGACGTCGTCGCTGATGGAACCGTTAGCCGCAACCTCGTCAGCTGTACGAATACGCCGTCGACGACGGGTTGTAGTTTCGGCTGACGAATCAGAACTCTTGGCTGCCATAAAATTCATTCCAGACGGTGCGAAGTATGTACTGGATTCGCTACTCCAAATGGACTCCACTTTGATGTGAGAGGTCATTCGCGAATAGGTTAAAGGTACATGTTGAAAGTAGACTGACGTCTCTCGAAAGTACTGGAAACACAACCGAGCTGGGCTTTGCAAGACACCGACAGCCAAAACCAGAAATGACCCGGTTACAACTGGTAGTCCCGTGCTCAGAACAGCTTGACGGCTGCCAACCCTCTGCCACACAGCGGCAGTGGAACGGAAAAGAATGTCCGATCCAAGGTAAACGCAGGGCGAGAGGCTTAACGAACGCCCCCTACCAAACTGGCCAGAAACTCAGGCACAGAGAATCCAGGCCACGAGATGAGACCGATCCTTGAGTGATTCCCGAAAGGCGGCAAAACGTGCCGAAGACGACTGAAAATCAGACGACGTGAAAAACGCCAAGGTATTACCGGGCGATCCGTTACCCGGCATCCAAAGTATCTTCCCACTGCAGCTTGGAAGTCAGCCTGGGTCAAATCGACCAGGCCAGCTGCGGGCAGGGAACTTGCGAACGCAGTGCAACCTTAAGAGCTGAAACAAAAGTTTCGCAACGGTAAGGATGCAAGATTGTGTTGTGTCTCGAAAAGATGAGTCCACATCCATCAGTCAATCAGCGATTGAAGACTGAGACAGTCGATGAGTCAACAGACACACATTTTCGAGGCTAAGCCAACCAGTGAGTGAATCCGCTCTAAGCCGGAAACGATCAGATCGAAAGTGGCGGCAATCGAGTAAGCACGCAGTTCGACGTGGAACTCGGATTCAACTCCCTCGTGCATTGAGTGTCAGCTTCGAAAGCTGACTTTTGAGGGAGGCAGTAATACCCAGCGGTTCGCAGCATCTTACCTCGAATGCTGATTGTGTCAATTCAAGTCTTCGGGACGCCTTAGAAACATCTTGAGTTAAATTCAGTACAGTTGGTGCCTTTCGGATAACCACCGGAAAACGCTACCGGATTTGTTGGATTTGTGCGGCCAACAAACACTGGGACAGTCTTGACGCAGCCGTCTAATCACATCGATTACAACCACATATCATCAGCGATTTGGTCCACTTGCCCCGTCAGCCCCAACAAGTGCAGTCTTTGTCAGTGGCGGAAGAGTTTCTTCGAGAAGCCCTTTAACCCGAGGCAGCACAAGTAGTGCTTCAATGACCATCCACAGCTGAATCCCGAGAATAGCAACACCTGTCCAGAATAGATGAGACTGTCCGGAGTAGCACCAGCCGCTTTCCGAATTGAACATCTGCCACAGCATCGCCCAGGCGGGCATGATCAGCATCATCGTCATCGGAATCGCAATAAACCACACGGGGCGGTTACGACGCCAGAGGTAGAACATGGTCACCATAAATGCCAGTCCGGCCAGCAGTTGATTTGTTGCTCCAAACAGTGGCCAGAGAATCAGCCCCCCGGTTCCGGCACTTCCCAGCGGATGTTCGGACGGTTGCGAAGCATCTGCAGGGAGCATCGCTACCCAGCCGGCCAGAACGACGGCCAGCAGTGTAGCGGCGTACTTATTGGTCAGCGGTTTGATATGGAGTGTCCCGGCAAGCTCCTGCACCACGTACCGCTGCAAACGAGTAGCGCTATCAAGTGTTGTCGCAGCGAAACACGCAACAAGGACAGCAATGACACTGATGCCAAGCTTCACGGGCAATCCAATCGCCGACAGAAAATTGGCTCCACCTTCGATAAAAGCACCGACTGTCTGGGGCAGCTTGAATTTCTGCCAGCTTCCTCCCGCGTCATAGCGAGCTGTCCATGCGGCAGCTCCCGTGACATGTTGACCATTGTCGAGCTGCTCGACGTAGCTGTAGCCGCCTCGCGCATTGGCATCAGTCTCGCGAGTAAACTTGCCCATGCCGACTCCCGCACAGCACGCCAGAATCACCATCACGGCCAGACCGCCTTCAAGAAGCATGGACCCATAGGCGACGAATTGTGCGTCGGTTTCCTTCTCAATCTGCTTGCTCGTCGTACCGCTACTCACGAGGCAGTGGAAACCACTACAGGCTCCACAGGCAATTGTGATGAACAGAAACGGCCAGATCGGCGGCGCGTCCGACGGGATCTGTGTTGCGATAGCAGGAGCTGAACTCAGCTGAGCCTGTCCGGTGGCTCCAGCCACGAGAACTCCGACCATCAGCAACCCCAAAGCAACTACAAGCTGATGACTGTTGACGTAATCTCTGGGTTGAAGCATCACCCATACGGGCAGTACTGAGGCGAAAAAGCAGTAGATCAACAGAATCACTGTCCAGACGGAAACGACGTTTGGAAACGCTCCGGTTGCCGGGATGTTGAAGAGTGCTTCTATGTTGACCGGAAACGCATACGCGCCCAGCCAGACGCAAAAATAGATCACGGCGAGGGCTCCCAGGGATGGGACGAGAATGCCTCCGCCTTTTTTGTATACCCAGAAACCAATCCCCACTGCCAGCGGAAGAGAAATCCAGGTCGGCAGCACGCTCTCAGGGTAGAGCTTGAAAATCGTCGCGATAACCAGACCGAAGATTGCCAGCACGACTGTCAGAGAAAGAAACAGAATGATCAGAAACAGCACACGGGCCCGCGGGCTGATCAGCCGCCCCGCCACTTCGCCGACCGTCTGGCCGCGATTTCTCAACGAGACAACAAGGGCTCCCAGGTCATGTACCGCTCCAATGAAAACTGAACCGACCAGTACCCAGATCAACGCCGGCAACCAGCCCCAGAATACTGCGATGGCTGGCCCGACAATTGGTCCAGTGCCGGCGATGCTCGTGAAGTGGTGACCGAAGATAATCTGCCGCTTCGTTGGCACGAAGTCGACATTGTCACGAAGCTCGTGACTCGGTACCACCGCGTCGTCGCTAAGCTGAAATACTTTCTGGCTGATCCACCGACCGTAAGTATGGTAGGCAACCACATAACCAACGAATGAACCCACGGCGATGAGAAGTGTCAGCATGATGACTCCGGCAGATATCGCGGAAATTCTTTAACAAAACAACAATCTCAGAACTACTGCCGGAATCCTTGACGGGAGTTCGTCTCAAAGTGTTGCGACTTTGCCGCGACAAATCGCTGCGATGCGTCGGACAGATCAAACGTTGCGACAGAGATGTGTCGTAATCCCTCAGTTGTACGGCAAATGTCTGGTGGATTGCAGATGTCCAGACTCAAAACAATTCAGAAACTCGCAGACGCAGACCTTACCTGAGCCTCGAAACAGTCGCAACGAGTCGAGTTTGACGGTGGTCCCGCAATGGCTTTCTACATTCCCGTTGAAGTTGGGCAGTTCCAGTCAAGTGCTCGAACGTCAAACAGTTGCCGACCAGTTTGTTCCAAATTTCAGCACGAGTATCCGTTCTTCCCGTCACAAACGGAATATCCGACACCCGGTTTCTGCGAGTCGTGACAATATCCGGGAATCGCGCCCGGGTAGCAGCACCTTTACTGACGATGACGATGTCACTCATTAAACGCACCCCGTGCGGGAATGTGTCACCATTCTTCCCGATGCTCTGCCTTCGGGAGAATGGTTCCGGATTGGCATGGAGCCTCACCGGAATCGACGCCGCTGCCCACCAGGGCTCTGGTTCGACATTACATTCAATGCAAACTCAGGGCGGTCGGAACATCTTGACCAGGTCATCTGCCCGTTCGACGCAGTCCCGCAGGAGAAGGAGTCTTTCAGATGCTGGTTTTGTCCCGACAACGAGATGAGAGCATCATCATTGGCGACAACATCGTAATTACGATTGTCGACATTCGTGGTGACAAAGTGCGACTGGGCATCGAAGCTCCTAAAGAAGTGCCCGTGCATCGACAGGAAGTTTACGAGGCGATTCAGCGGGAACGTGCGCAGAACGAGTCTCAGCAGAAAGTCGCTGACGACTCTGCTTCGCCGTCGGCATAGAACTGCTTTGCAACTCTCACGTCGACCCACCTTGCAACCCCGGTCGAGGTGCGACGTGAGACTCTTTCTGCGACGATGCGACTGCAGACGCGAGAAATACCTCGCCCATGCATGAGGCCTCAAACGGATTTGAGTGGCGACTCCCCCACCGGAACTCGCCTGACGGTCCCGCAAACAGGGGATCTGCAAAGTCGCCCCGCGAAACCGGCAGGTCGCTCATAAGTTCTCTGGTTTCACGCTGAAACCGCGTCTGGCCTTCTTCCTACTCTCTGGCGTGAGGGAAATCCCCGAAGCCGCTCAGTGGTCTCTCTTAAAAGGCCCTGAATTTCTCAGTCGCTCCATCTATTCATCCGCGCCTCGCCAATTCACGACCGATAGTGACTGGAGATTAACCAGATAATTCTGGAATTCGCTTCGGTTGCGGAGAACTTTCTTAGAGACGTCTGACAAGCAATGATTGCCTGACCCGAGAGCCGCAGGCAATGACCATCAGTCAGTCGACTCGAAACAAGGCAGTGGCAGGAGCCAATCACGCCATACGGGTTGTTCCCACGTGGTCGACGCCCCGAACAGGAGATTTCTGTCTGAGCCAGACATTCCACCCCGTGGACACTGGCGGATTGACTGACACCACGGAAGAACTCTGAAACGACTTTCTCAGACACCAGGGATTCAACTGTCCGAGGCACTTCGGAACCACCGCCGGCGGCGGGTGAACGCAACTCTTTCTTAGATAGCATCGCCCAAACCAGAGCATATCGATTCCGCCGCCTGGCGGTATGACGTCGGGGGTTACTTGAGAGCCAGGGAACACC
>JAQBWV010000313.1 GCA_027624335.1 Planctomycetota bacterium | reverse complement strand
CGTGTGGGCACCGCAGCACAGTTCCAGCGTTGCCGCGCCGCCGCCGAGACGTGTTGGGCATGTGGGGCAGGCTGGCCCGGAGTCCAGCACGCCAGGGGTTGAATGCGGGTGTTGACCGGTTGCGCGTTGATGGTGGTCCGCTCCAGTAACCGACTCGACTGGAGCTTACCGAGTCGCCTGTGCACGACAGCCAGCGAGCCACGTTCCGGCCACCAGATCGATTGAATCTGCTGGTCGGTCAGCAGTCGTACCCGCCGTGTCAGTGTTTCCACGATGTCGAGATCACGTGGCGTCCACATCGTCAGTCCTCCTTCCGGTCCTCATTCTTCTTCTCGGCCTGGTTCCGTGGCCGACGTCTGGTCGGACGTTTGCGTTTCGACTTTGCCTTCGGCGGCTGCTGATCACGACCGCGATGCCAGGACTCGAACGGATCGCCAGACTCAGCATCCGGCGCGGCGCCGATCACTTCCGTGGTGACAGTCGGACCGGCGGCCTCTGTGGTGTGCGGCTCACGGGAACTCACTGCCGTCGGGAGGAAGGCACCGCCGCCAGCTTCGGGCCATGGATAGGCTTTGCGACGGGAGAATTCGGCTTCCGTGATGTGGTAATTGGACTCCACAACCACGGGCAGGCCACCAAATTGAGCATAGCCGGCTCCGCGTGAGATACGCACGATGCTGCTGGTCCTGCTGTCCGTCGCCAGCAGGAGTTCGTTGATCCGCAATCGATCCGTGATGACTTCCCGGCCGGACGTGCTCCTGGTCACGTCACGTGATGAGAAGGAAATCGATTCGGAACGCTCGACATCCCGTGTTTCGCCACTGGCCTGCATCAGTCGTTCGCGATCTTCATTGGACGAAACTCCGAACCACTGCCGATATCGGCAGTTCGCATCGATGATGGGGATGAGGTCGCGCCTCGACGTTTTCAAATCCTGCATTGTCTGGTTGGCGATCAGGACGCCGACGCCCATGCTGCGGGCGAGTTGCAGCATGTACTCGATGCTGCTGGCCACCATTCGCTGAAACTCGTCAATCACGAGAAACACCTGGTGCCGACGCTCCGTCTGCGTAGCGGCCGCCAGCAGCGAATAGGCCACGAGGCGAGCAATTTCGGGTGAGGAACCCGGAGCGAGCGTGGACGACAGGTGGAAGTAATGGACCTGCGGCTCACGAAACACTTCGCAGAAATCGATCGACGCGTCGATGATCTCTGTCGCATGAGTTTCCGGCGTGGCGTTGAGTGGTTCGAACGTTCCGAGTCGATCCAGCACGGCCTGAACGTGGACGCCGGCTTTACCGAGTTCGGGATTCAGGTCGCCGCCCTTTTTCGCATTGGAACTGACGTAGCGGACACGCTCCGCCATTTGGCAGCGGAAAGTTTGTTTGCCACACTCAACGAACCGATTTCACGTCTGAGTGAGCGACTGAGCGGAGTTCAGAACGCGAAAACCAAAGTCTTTCGCAACTTTGCGATCAATAGCCTGGCTCACTTCTTCACGCGGTTTCGCAGGCTCAATGTCGCGGTTCCGGTGAGGAACCGACCTGGACCGCCGCTATTTGCCGCAAATCCGTCGTGTGAGACGATACATGCCAGTGGTGGGATTCCGATTCTCCTCACCATCGCGTTCCGCTATCTCGTCAAGACCTGCCGCACGTGTCACGGCATCGACGTACCCATCCGCGTATTGTTGAAAGTCAATGCTCTTGTCATAGCCCGGGATGAACAGTTTCAGCATGTTGCTGATCTTGTCTCGATGCTGCATCCCAGGGCTGTCTCGAAAATGCAGCAGTAGCCAGAGTTCAATTGCGGGATTCGATATTGCCAATTCAATTTGGTTATCCCGGGCCATCTGCTTTGCGTCACCAACGGTCAGGTGATCGTCGATATCAAACACACACCAGACTGAGTCGTACTCGAGGTTGTCGTCAGATTCCCGCCGCGCCTGCTTTTGAGCCTTTCGCAGTTTATCCCTGGCAATCTTGACCAGCGAGTGCGGATCGCGTCCGTGTTGGCCGGCAACTTCGATATCCACCAATGGATTCCTGCAGAATTTCTTGAGTCCGTCGAGGTAATCCGGTTCGGACACGGCACCCTCTGTTACAACGAGTATCCGCGGCCTTGCCTCTCTGAACGGGGCACGGCGTCCCGGTTTACGCTCCCTGTTGCGACGGTTGCCTGACATCTCGGGCTACTCTCCAGCAATCGAAAAGTCTCCGAGAAACGGAATCGCCCCATAGCGTCCCTGAAGATACCCGCGTTCGAGGTTCTCAGCCTTTCGAGGCTTGTAGTCTGTTAGTGGATAAAGAACCGTCGCGCCTTCCGGATCCTTCTCAGTCAGCCAGACCTGATCGCGCCGCAGTGCCGGCTCACCAACGATCGTGCCAAGAAGATTGGTGTCGTGTGTCGTGAACAGTATTTGAGAACCGCGCGTATTAATTGCTGGGTCGTTGAATTGCCGGACGATTTGATGTGCTAATGCTGGATGAAGACTCGCTTCGAGTTCATCGACGATGAGAATTCCACCGTTTTCCAACACGCGAATGACGGGCAGCGCCATTCGAAACAGAGTTTGAGTTCCACGTGACTCTTCTTCCAAAGGAAGCCATGAATCACCGGATTCGTGATGCTGGAAATAGAACCGCCGCGACACCCGACCTGGAGGCTCCTCGACTTCACGCGCCACCACTTTGACATCAACAATCCCAACATCGGCCTTTCGGATCAATTGGCAGAAACGGTCACGAAAGCTGCCTTCATCCGCATCCGGAAATAGTTGAAGTTGTGTTTCCGAGAGAGAGTCATCGCCCAGCAGCCTTGCCAGGAGATGGTCAGTTTGTGATCTCCAGTAGCCTGGCATCCCAAACCGACCAGTCCCGAGAGCACCCAACGGCTGCATAGAGCGAAACCATGCGGCGACAGTCTGCAACTGAGCATGACGATGCTGCGACGCTGCAGAGAGAAACAGTGCATCGGGACGAGTCACGTCTTCGATGACCCGATTCTCACCGTGCAAGTGGTCCCCGAACCTGATCGGCGAGTCACCCTCACGTTCAAACCAGACCTGCTTCTTGCCGTTCGGCCACGCGTATAACCACTCTTCGAGAAACTGCTCGTCGGAGACAACAAAGCCGTACTGGTATCGGATACCGGATTCAAGAAACGTCGCTTCGAAGAGCGAAGGCTTCGTCGCACTTTCTCCCCAAGCGAAAGCCCGTCGCGGAATCCCCTCATCCGGGCTCCAGAACCGGTGCGAAACAAGAACGGCATCCCGCATGAAGGCAAGTGCTGACAGGACGTTGCTTTTTCCGCTCGCATTAGCACCGTAAATGCCTGCAGCCGTAAGAAGAGCCTCGGAATAACCATCGACGTGTCGTGGTCTCGGATCCTCAACGTCGCCGACACGTCCTGCCTCCATTGTCAGTACCTGCTCATCACGCAATGAGCGGTGATTCTCGACTCTAAATTCGATGAGCATGATTCGCCGACCTCCCGTGTAACAATACGGTATATCGACCGAAATACGCAAGAACTGCGCGCAAACAGCAAGAAAAGCGTTCGCAACTCAGTATTGTCGTGGTGATTCGGCAGGTTCTGCTCGCAATTCCACACTCACCCCGGCCTGTTACCCCCCGATCGGTTGCGAAAGGCCGGGATGCGGAGAGAACCTCGATGCAGCACCCGCCACGGACGGCCATCACGACTCCCCCGGCGATGACGTACAGAGACTCAAACACCTCGTGAGAGATTCTGTCGAGTGATCGTCGGAGACCCGCGATATCAAAGTCCGGCAGGTAACCCAGACGCGGTGCTGTTCCGTCATGGTCCTCTTCCGCATTCTTTCCGGCATGGAGGCGGGCCAGTACGCCAGCGCGGGGACAGAATTCAAATTCGGCAATCTCATGCACCCGCAGCCATGTCCGGGAATCGTGCTGCTCCAGCAGGGCGTCGGGGCCGTGCGCGAAGGGCGTGTGTTGATCAGTCATGGGATCTCTTTCCGTCAGCGTCGTTGCTCGGACGCAGTCGTTCAAAGCAGCCGGCCAGCCATTCAATGACCCCGGTCAGGGACGACGGACCGGCAGGAGCAACTGCCAGTACGCGGATCGACGTCTGCAGTGCATCCAGGTGGTCGAGCCAGTCCCGCGATGTGGCAAAGCGATGTTCCGGATCCAGAGCCAGCCCGCGCAGCACCAGTCGGTCGATGTCCTGCCCGAGCGACCGGGGCAGCTGACGTCGACGCGGCATCAGGCGTCCGGGCGGGACGAGCTTTCGGGCGGCCGTCTCTGCTGAGGCGAAATTGACCACGCTTCCGCCCAGTCCGCCGTACGGCAACTGCAGCGTCAGCAGTTCATAGAGAATGGCCGACACCGAAAACTGATCGCTGCGACCATCAACCGTACCCGTTCGCGTCTGCAGCTCCGGTGCCTGGTAGACGGCCACGCCGCCATCACCCGGGTCACGACGAGCGGTGGCTTCCGTGGTCCACGCGCTGCCGAAGTCAATCATGACCAGCCGCGACGAACCCGTCGTCAGAATGAGATTGTCCGGTCGCAAATCTCCGTGGATGACCTGTCGATGCCGATGAAGTTGACAGACGGCATGAGCGAGACCACGAACCAGCCGCACGGCTTCCGTCGGACTCGGTCTGGCAACAGCATGGCTCCTGGCTTCATTCAGGTACTCCGCCAGCGTCATGCCCGGCACCCACGTCACGATCAGCACGATGTGGTCGCGTTCGAAACGACATTCGAGGATTGCGGGCAGGTCACTGCAGGTTGCCGCCACACGGCGGAGCACATTCAGTCGCTGCCGGGAAGCGTGCGAGCGATTCAGGATGAACAGCCCCCGCAAGTCGCCTCCGGGTCCCGCGTGCCGGTCGAACACCACATGCCGCTCCCGTCCAAGGCACCCGTGCCGTTTGATCACCGGCCACCACCTCCCGGCTGCCTGCAGGCGCCCCACGATCGGATAGTTCCGGCGATTCACGCGGACAGAAGTCCGGGTTTCGCGGCTGTACGGCTCGTAGGTCGCGGCCATGTCCCGGTGCTCCCGGCTCGGTCAAGTGATCGTCAGGGTGTCAGCGCAGGTGTCACTCCATACGCAGACCTGACACTTGCCTGGGATTTCGGACGTAAGTCCTTTGAGTCACTCAAAAGTTGTGGCACATGAAGTGGCATCTGATGGGGTCAACACCTCTGCCAGGTTGTGTGCCGGTTCCTGTGCCGTTTTCACGGGGCCAGCAGGCCCTGTTCGACCAGCAGATCGCCGTACTCTTCGATCAGAATCTGAGACCGGCGGATGGCCGGGACGAGAGCCGTGAAATTCATCTCGACGTTGCCGCCGATGTAGCTGGGGAAGGCACCGTTCGCCCGATCGTTATTGGGTCCTCCAGCCAGCCACAGGAACTGCTCGTAGCCGGACTCGGCGTTCTGCAGGGCTCCCGTGGCTCGAATGCCGGCGTACGACAGCGGGCCGGCCTGGTCTGAGAACTGCCATTGCGTGCCGTTCAGTTGCCGTCTTCCCGCGCTGATGAATGGGGCCAGCAGTCGTCTGATCTCCGGCAGTGCCTTCTGGTACTCGTTCATCCGCTGCTGCCTGGCGGCCAGCGCTCTCGCGGATTGCTCGCGTTCCGTTGCCGCACGCAGATCATCGTCCGCGGCATCACGAATGCGCTGAGCCTCGATGCGACCTCGAATCCCGTCAGCTTCCCGCTGAGCTTCCGCAACGAGTCTGATCCGGGCGACTTCGGCCGCCTGCCGGGCACGCTCTGCTTCCTCAGCGGCCGTGGAAATTTCGTCATCCGCCGCGGCGCGTGCCGCCGCCAGCCGTTCGCGGACGTTCTCGTTCAGAGCGTCGAACTGCTTCCTGCGGTGCTCGGCCAGTGCGTCCTTCAGTGCCGGAGCGCCCTTCGGCAGCGGTTCTGTGGACTGACGCACCAGCGACTCCAGACGACCCGCGTCATCAGTCAGTTGCTGCCGGGCGTTGCCTGCTGCTGTGAGCAGAGCCTCCAGAGCCAGGACATTCGATTCGGGAATCAGGATGGTGGTGTCCGGTCGACTCAGAGCCGCATCAATCGGGACGCGTAATTCGCGCAGTTGCGAACTCAGATCTGAGATGTCGTCTGCGGTCAGTCGGTCGTGTGTCAGCAGATCATCCAGCAGTTCCAGCCGGTCCGTCGAGAGAGCCAGCTTCTGACCCGCGTCGTTCGTCTGGAGAGCTGCCACCCGTACATTCCACTGCTGCAGTTGCTGATTCAATCGGTTGATCTCTGTGGAGACGCGATCCGCCAGACTGCGTGCCTCAATGGCCCGTGCTTTGGATAGTGCGTGCTCCGTGAGACGATCCGTGGCGGTCTGATCCAGCAGATCAAACTGTCCTTTCGCGTTCGCCAGTTCTGACTCGAATGACCGGAGTCGATCACTGAAACCAGACAGCGACTTCGTCATGCCGCTGATGGCTTCTCCCTGTTTCCGATCGTTCTCATTCAGCTCCCTGCGCATGCTGTCCGTCGCCATCCTGTTCAACTCGCTCTGGTCTTTCAGCAGCCCCAGTTGCTCCGGCCATTTCAGGCTGATGAAAACCTGCCAGCCAATGACGCCGACAACGGCGGCGAAAATCACCAGGTACATCGCGTGACGTGGTTCAATCGGCTTCACGCTGACTGGTGCGTCCGAATCTGCGGGATGACTGTCGCTCGACATGTTGTGCCTCCGGAAGAAAAGCATCGAATCGTTCGTCATAGGACTCATCGCGAGCGTTTGACACGTTTTCTGATTTCGTGCCCGTCGCCGCCGG
>JAQBWV010000312.1 GCA_027624335.1 Planctomycetota bacterium | reverse complement strand
GCATCAGTCACTGATTAACAACTACCACCCCCTACCCGCGTAGCCCCGGACCGGCAGTTACACTCCTATTGAATTAGCACGCCAAGGGCTGGCGGTCATCGACTGCCAGCCCTTTTTGATTTCGACCTCGACGCACACTCTCAGGTTGAAAATCACTTCTACTGAAGCTGTTCCAGCAGAGAAAGTGCTGCGCGTACATTGGCGATACCACCAAGCTGATCAACAAGCTGTTTTGCGTTTATCAATTGCGATGCCGACATATCGCCACCGTTAGATGTTGAAACCTTGGAGGCCGCTCGCGGTGCTGCTTTCGGACGACCGAACCGCCCCTTTCCCGACTTGCCTCCGCCTTTCTTCACTTTGATGAACACGGCATTCACCAGTGAGTTAGAAACCGGAACGCCCTGCGCCTGCAAAGTGTCTCGAATCTCTGGACGTGACGCCGACGGGTTCGCCGTGATGAATTCGCGGATGGCGTCACTCATGTTGACACCACCTGCCGCCGGACGTCCTCGACGTGTCGGTGTTTGTTTGGTGGCCTTAGGAGCTGTCGTTTTTCGAACCGTTGCCTTACGGCCTCCCGACTTTCTGCCAGCCGGCTTCGAGTACTTCACTTTGTTCACGAGACCTTCCGAAACGCTGAGACCATCTTTCGCTAGTCCCGCCTTAACCGCAGCTGCATTCGCTTCCGGATTTTCTGTCAGGTACTTCTGAATTGCCTGACTTTTACTGCCGTCTCGCTTCACACCTTTTTTAGCCATCAGTCTAAACTCCACAGGAATGGGATCTGCCCGTTGTCCGTTTCACACACGGACTTATCAACAGGCATTGTTTTCAAAGGCCCGTAAGCATGTCGCATACTTACGAAGAACGAACCCGAAAACAAATCACTTGAGGTGTTTTGCAGAGATTTTCTGCGCGGTGGCAATATGATAGTTCATGGGAATGCGTCGTGATATGTCTGCACAATATGCCAAGCATGCTATTTGTTCACCAGACGGTCACGAGCTGCGCGCACAATTCTGTCGGCATCTTTGATTGAATCGGCAAGTGCCGTTATGTGCCCCATCTTGCGGCCTGCTCGTGCTTTACCTTTTCCATAAAGATGCAGTTTGACATCGCAGGCAAGTAACGACTCCCAGCATGGCTCACCGCTTTCCCACACATCGCCCAGAATATTCGCCATGGCAGCATCTGCGTGCTGTCCTGTGTCACCTGGAGGCAGGCCGCATATAGCTCGCACCTGTTGTTCAAACTGACACGTTTTGTGTGCATCGATCGTCAAATGTCCGGAATTATGTGGGCGAGGTGCAATTTCATTGATAAGGATTTTCCCATGCTTCGAAACGAACATTTCAACACACAGGACACCGACAACGTCGAGACAATTGAAGATGGTTCGTGCCATCTCAACAGCGCGTTCGTTGACATCATCCGGCAGGCCGGACGGGCAGACCGTTACATCGAGAATATGGTTGGAGTGTGAATTTCTAAACGGGCCATAATGAACGAAATCGCCTCGACAGTTTCTGGCGCCAACGACTGAAACTTCACATTCAAACTCGACGAATTGTTCCAGAATCGCCTGATCTGTGGCCAGGGTCTTCCAGATCTCGTCGACCTGGTCCAAATCGCGAATGACCGCCTGGCCTTTCCCGTCATATCCCCACGACGCACACTTAACGACAGAGGGGACACCTATTTCCAAAAGACCAGCCCGCAACTCTGCGGCCGACCGGATTTCCCGGAATTCGGGCACTGCCAGACCGGCGTCGCGCAGCATTGTTTTCTCGCGAATTCGGTTTTGAGCAACTGCAAGAACATGCCCGGACGGATAAACAGGGCAATGTTCCTGGATACAGTCGGTCACGGTCGCTGGCACATTCTCAAATTCAAATGTCACCACATCGACACTTCGAGCAAACTCGGCCAACTGCTCAAGGTCATCGTATGACGCAGAAAATTCTCGATCGGCAACCTGTCCCGCCGGTGTGTCCACATCGGGCGAATATACGTGTACCCGATAACCCAGACGTCGAGCCGCAATGGCAAACATGCGCCCCAGCTGACCGCTACCCAGCACGCCAAGCGTGGCTCCTGGAAGAATTGGATCACTCATAATTGTGAATCGGCAAGAACGGTGTCGGTCTGATCCTGATTAAACTTTTCAAGGGCTGCACGCAGGTCATCGTCGTACGTCGCCAGAATCCTGACGGCTAGAAGTCCCGCATTCTTCGCGCCGGCGGCGCCGATCGCCAAAGTCGCTACGGGAATCCCACCAGGCATCTGCACAATGGATAGCAGGGAATCCAGCCCCTGCAGCGCGTGGCTTTGCACCGGCACTCCTAACACTGGTAATACCGTCTGAGACGCAACCATGCCCGGCAGGTGTGCTGCCCCTCCTGCCCCGGCGATGATGACTTTCAGTCCTCGATCAACCGCAGAGGTCGCATATTCGGCCATCCACTGAGGTGTGCGGTGTGCTGACACGACCCGACGCTCATGGGGTACGGAAAACTGTTCGAGAATATCGGTTGCGCTCTTCATGGTTTCCCAGTCAGAACGGCTACCCATAATCACTCCCACCAGGGGAGATTCGGACATCAATTCGGTCATGATTCAGCCCACACAGGAGTGATCGACAACATGCCTGCAGACTGTAGGGAGTACCAATCAACGTTCAAGTGAGTGTCCAGGCTGTCACTCGCCACTGCCGGACGGCGAATCAGGTGTGGCATTCGCGTTTGGGACATCTTCGTTCAAGGGAGGCTCGGCAAGCGCCTCAAATGTCTCAGCAGGATTCACCGGTTCGGCTGGCGCATCTCTTGAGGCATCTGATAGCGGCGGAAGCACCCAGATCTCGGCAAAGTCGACATCCTGCTCTGCGCGAAAGCTGTGGTGACGCAGCAGTTCCAGAATCGCCAGAAAGATTCCAACAATCTGGCTTTTCCGATTGGCGTCGTCGAACAAAGAAGTAAAGGCCACTCGCTTGTCCTTGCGAACGAGAACGGCAACGCGTTCGACGTAAACGGAGATTGGCGTATCGTCGTCGCGAATCTTCGCTTCCTGCTCAAGAACTTTCTTTTCGAGCACTCGAGCCAGCGCGCTCACCAGGTCCCACAATTCGACTTCTTTGATCAGGTCGGCGGCAGGTTCGTTTCCGACTCGTGGACGGTCGCTGGAAAGCCTTGGGTAACGTTCCTGCCACTCGGCAGCGTGTTCTTCGAGGGCCGACGCGGCCTGTTTGTACTTTCGATACTCCAGTAATTTCCTAATCAAATCACTGCTCGGGTCGTCGTCGACGATCACACCTTCGGACGTCTCTTCTTCCTCGGGAATCGGAAGTACCAACCGACTCTTGATTTCGGTCAGCGTGCTCGCCATGACAACGAAGTCACCGATCATCTCGAGATCGAGGAACTCAAGAAGTTCGATAAATTTCTCGAACTGATGGACGATCCTGGCCAGCGGAAGATCGCGGGGGTCCAGCTCATCCCGACGGACCAGATACAGGAGCAGGTCCAGTGGTCCTTTAAAGACGTCCAGATCGACGTGATAGGTCTGCATGAGAAAGTATCGATGCCATTGGATGCTGATGACGTTTCACAACTCTGCGGATGGTAACGTCAGAACCGTCGACAGCGGCAGACACGATTTCTAACCAGATTCAAGACTGCACGTCGAGTCCTGCGGTTTTCACGCGGCCTGCAGTGTTCGAGTGATCCTGTTCAGGGCGATTTTCGCCGTTTCGCGAATCTCGTCTTCTGAATCGCGAGTTGCCTCTTCCAGCGCAGAGACGGCTTCCAGGTTTGAGAACCCAATTGCGTCCAGAGCTGAAACGGCGTGTCGTCTGACGTGTGAATCAGTGTCGCGAACCGCCTGGGCAAGTTGCGGGATCGCTGTGCGGGCTTCGACTCCAAAGCAGCACAATGATGCCGCCGCCCGCGACCTCGTCTCCGAGTCTGGATCCGACAGCGATTGGGCGAGTGCCGTCACGACGGCGTCGCGTGTACGATCGACCTTTCCCAATACGGTGACGACCTCTCGACGAACATTGACAGCTGGGTCGGCGATCAACATCACCAGCTCTGTCAGCATCGCGGTGAGCGCGTCCGGGATCTGAGCGATGGCCGCGACGACTCGACTTCGAACTTCCGCGGACTCATCCAGCAATGCCATCTTTAACGCAGGCACCGAATCAGGCCATTGCATACCGAGACAGCCCAGAGAACGCGCGGCCTGTGATCTGACTGCGGGATCCGCGTCACTCAGGGCATTGCTTAAGGCCGTCATGACGATAGCGTCTGAATTGCCGATCGCTCCCATCGCGCGACACGCTGCAGCTCTTACCATTCGATGATCTGTGAGCGACACTGAAGCCAGCGACTCGCAAGCCACAGCCGCTGCAGGCCCGATTGCTCCCAAAGCATCAGCCGCAGCCTGCCGACAGCCGGTAACCTGATCACCAAGCAAGCGGATGAGTTGTTGTACCGTGTCGGTGGACGCCACCCCCAGGCTCCCCAGCGCGTGCGCTGCCTCCAGTCGAACATCTGCCACGCCGTCTTTCAGGTTCAACATCAGTTGCGGCACCGCACTCGCGTCAAACGGTCGAGAAGCAACCAGCGTTGCCTGCCCTGCGGTCGCGTCACCATCCAATTGCTCGCCTGTTGTCAGGGATGAAACAAGCGAGGAAGCGACGGCACGAGCTCGAATCAGACCGTTCATCTCAGCGATTTCGCCTTGATCATCGAACACGACAAGGCAAGGCAGGTCGCCGCAACTGACAGCGGCCTGAAGGTTGTTTTGAATCGTAACGGGCATTCGATTCCACTCGTCGGCTATCAGCAGAAGACGACGCGAAGAGACAAGGCCGTCCAGCAGCCTGATATCGAGATTCATCGCCACGCCTGGAATTCGGCCCAGTTCGTTCCAGACAATCTTTCGCCACAGCGGCATCTTGCCCGCACCAGGACTCGCTGCCTGAGCTCGTTCGAGGCAGTTTCGATCCAGCATGACGGGAATCGTTCGATGAGACATCAGTCGTCCAGCTCGGACAGGATGCATGGCCTGACGGAGCACAACATTCTGGACCAGGTCTTTCCAGAGTCGCCCTTCACTTCTGACGGCCAGGCAAAACGGCGTTTCGGGAAGAATTGCGCGGAACGTTGGCGCGTCAGCGATCGCGATCGCGTGATCATCGATTCGAATTCGCAAGTCTCGCTCGTTGTCGTCCGACTCAAGAAACCGAATCGACAGCCAGTCGCTGATTGCTGCCGCGTGCCTGTCCACCCACACGTCCATAACGCGTGGATGCTGAGCAAAGACTGCGACAAATGTTAAATGTGAAAACGTAGTCGCGACACCAGTCGAACGGTTTCGCCAGAAGACCACTCTTCGCATTGCACCGTCGGCATCAAGAATCCACTGTGGAGCGACCAGTAGCGAAACGGTCCAGATGCTCAGCCACCCGGCCAGCCACAGTTCAACGGCCCCCAGCGACCAGAGTGCCCACGTAAAACCGCCGAAGTTCATCAGGCCGGCGCGTCTGTCCGATCTGGGGTCCGATCGAGGGTCTTTCCGGTCACCACTCGAAGCGAGACGATAATTCGTCGAAGTGGTCTCAGCGGCTGAGTGCGCTGAGGGTGTCGATGGTTCGCCGACGGCAGCATCAACGGGCAACGAACAAGCGGCCGTTGACAGAGCCAACCCTAACCCAACGGCCAGCATTGTCCGGTTCCGAATTTCAGACATATCCTCACACCTGTTTCCTGGCGTAACGCTGTTTCAAAGGTCCTGCAACATCGACGATGTCGTCAGGCGTCCGACGTCCGACCTTGCGCGGTGTCGTCCGCAGCATGGCTCGACAACTGCCGTAACTGGTCCTGCAGAACACTCAGCTTCGACCGATAATCTTCCAGCGCCTGCCGACGGCTTTCGCCGTTTTCCTCTGCATGTAAATCGTTGTCCGGTTCGGCAACTTTCGTTACTACGATACCTGCCCATTCAGGATGACTCGCGGTAGCATCGACCACGATCTCCGCGTTCGCCGCAGCATTACTGGCTTCGGCCACTGGGCCGCGACGGGCAATTTGCGGTCGCCTTGCCAGTCCAGAAACACCTCCCAGTTTCGAGGCGGAATCCACTCGACGGATCACGCCGCCCGCGAGTGAATCAACCAATGCAGCATCCTGACCGGGCTCCCACTTTGACGATACATGATCCACGTCTGACTGGCAGAACAGATCGTCGTGCAGCACTTCCGGGAGCCCTGTCGTCGCGCTCACTGCAATTGAATCGTCACTCGGCTTTGTTTCTGAAACCTGACTCAATATTCGTTCAGAGATCCCCGGAAGAAGACTCGTCGCTACCACTCGAATCTGAGCGTCCATCTGGCTGAGGCTGTTGCGGATGACATTTCGTTCCTGCTCAGTCTGCTGTCGGGCTCGAATGACTTCGTCAGCGAACTCCCGTTTTTCCCTGTCGAGTTGCTGCTTCTGGGCGATGACCAAAGCGCGAGCCTGTTGCAGCTCGGCCTCGTATGTTGCACACGACTGTGAGAATCGTTCTTTATCTTGAGCCAGCTGACGCGAACACAGTTCTCTTGCCGTTCGAATCTCGTGCTCAATCTGTTTCACCCGAGCTGCCAGCTCGTTTTCCTGTTGTTGCAGTTTCTCAGCCATCAACCGCTGACGAGCGACGGATTCCTGGCCGGATTGCTCCAGTGCAGCCTGATGCTGCTGCCACGACTGCCGCAGCGTGTCGTCGTGTTCTGCTTTTCGCTGCTCGAGTTCGGCT
>JAQBWV010000311.1 GCA_027624335.1 Planctomycetota bacterium | reverse complement strand
CCGCCACGAAGTACGGCGGAAAGATCGTTGTGTGCCAGCCGGGAATGACGGCGGTGGCAAAGTCCATGCTGACGATCGTGTGGACCGAGAACACAAGCGGTGTGGCCAGTCCGGCCAGCAGCATGTAGACCGTTTCGTAGCGGTGCCATGTTCGAGCAGAGCCGTCCCAGCCGAGCGACAGGATCGACGTGATGCGTTTTCGCAGCCCTGGTTTCGAGCGATCACGGATCGTTGCCATGTCCGGAATCAGTCCGACGTACCAGAACACCGCCGAAATCATCAAGTACGTTGAGATGGCAAACACGTCCCATAGCAACGGTGACTTGAAATTGACCCACAGCGAACCGCGAGTATTCGGGTACGGTCCCATCCAATAGGCCAGCCAGGGGCGGCCCATGTGGATCAGCGGAAAAATGCCGGCGCACATCACGGCGAACAGCGTCATCGCTTCTGCCGATCGGTTAACCGCCGTTCGCCATTTCTGTCGAAAGAGAAACAGCACGGCCGAGATCAATGTGCCCGCGTGGCCGATTCCCACCCAGAACACGAAGTTCGTGATGTCGAATGCCCAGCCAACAGTCTTGTTCAGCCCCCAGGTGCCGATGCCGGTAGCGATCTGGTACCAGACTGCTGCGATGCCGACGATCAGGGCCGTCAGTGAAACGAGAAACGCGGTCCACCACAGAGCGGTCGGTTGGCGGTCCATCGGAGCGCAGATATCAGCTGTCACATCCGCGAGTGTTCGATCGCCCGTAATGAGTGGTGGCCGGAGCGACGAGTTCTTGTCAGACATGCTCACCTCCATCGGTTTGGAGGTCGCCTCGGTTTCTCACAACGCGAAGGTAAGAGACGCTTTGCCGAAAGTTGAATTCTTCGAGCACTCCGTAACCTCGTGGATTTTCATCAGCGGCGTGAATCGCGCTCTCGGCATCGTTCAGATCACCGAATACGATTGCCTGAGCCGGACACGATTGCTGACAGGCTGTCTTGATCTCGCCATCGACCAGCGGCGCGCCGCGACGTTTCGCGTCAATCTTGCCCTCTTCAATCCGCTGCACGCACATCGAGCATTTCTCCATCACCCCGCGTGAGCGCACGGCAACGTCAGGGTTGAGTGACAGATTCAGCAGCGAGTCTTCGTGCGGATAATCGAACCAGTTGAAACGACGAACTTTGTACGGGCAGTTATTGGCGCAATAACGGGTGCCGACGCAGCGGTTGTAGACCTGCTCGTTCAGCCCTTCGTCACTGTGGACGGTTGCCAGGACCGGACAGACGGTTTCACAGGGAGCGTTGTCGCAGTGCTGACACATCATCGGCTGGTGCGACACGTCGACGTCGTCATCGTCGCCGCCGTAATAACGATCGATCCGAATCCAGTGCATTTCCCGCTGTCGCCGGACTTCGTCTTTGCCAACCACCGGAACGTTGTTTTCCGACTGACACGCTACCAGGCACGCCGAGCAGCCCGTGCATGCATTCATGTCGATCGCCATGCCCCAGCGATGTCCCTCTTTCGCATGATCTTCGGGCCAGAGCTGCAGCTGGCCATCGAAATGGTGTTCCGGTTTGCCGGACTCGGGATTCTTCGCGAACTCCGGCAGCGACGTCTTCTGAACGATGTCCCGAACCTCTGCGCCGTGCGGCGCGACGTTGGGCGGAATCTCCAGCGAGTGATATTCCTGAGTCGACGCCAGATCGTGCCGTCTGTCAGTTTTCGAAAGAGTGACGTCGCTGCGAACAAGACTCAGCGATCCGTTGCCGGGATCGATCAGCGAAGCCGCGTTCTTTCCGACGAGTCCTCCCGGTTCAACGGTCGGTCGGCCTTCGAACCACTGAGGCCCGACTTTTGCGAATCGATCCGTGCCTTTGACTCCGTATCCCAGGGCGATGGAGATCACGCGGTCATGCTGGCCGCGTTGAATGAGGGTCGGCAGTTCGAGACTGGCTCCGTTGCCGGGAGTGGCGACACGCACCACGTCACCGTCGATCAGCTTAAGTTTCTCGGCCGTCGCCGCAGAGACGCTGACGTAGTTGTCCCAGGTGACTTTTGTGACCGGGTCTGGAAGCTCCTGCAGCCACGGATTGTGAGCGTGTCGGCTGTCGGTCAGCCCGATCTTTGAATACAGAGTCAGGCAGTACTCGGCAGCGTTGCCCCGGCCAGCGATCACGTTGACGGAGCTGGCATCGAAGTCGCCGACTTTCGTTGCGGCATTTTCCGTCGGTACCACTTCAACAAAGCCATCGTGCAGCGACCGATCCCAGAATTCGCGGAGCGTCGTCGCTGTCGTGGACATGGTCCGCGGCAGGATGTTCGTCTCCCAGGACGATCGAAGAATGTCGTACGCCGAGTCCTCATGACCTGACCAGCGAGCCAGACTTTCGAGAATCGAACGAGTCTTGCCCAGTGGCTGCAGCATGGGTTGCGAGAGACTCACCAGGCCGCTGACCGGTTCCGCGTCCATCCACGCTTCGAGCGAGTGATGATCGGGGCAGACGAAATGAGCCAGCGAGGCAAAGTCGTCTTGCCGCTCGGCAAAACTCACGACCAGTTCAACTTTGCCGATTGCCTCGGCCAGCGTGTCGTGCCCCGGCAGATTGTGCGTCAAGTCCGTTCCCGCGACGAACAGAGCCGAAACCTTGCCGGCTCTCAATTCATCGATCAGTTCCAGCAGGTCGCGGTCGCTGCCCTGCCGTTGCCGACTGGGCCGGGCAATATCGACCGTCTTTCCGTAATTGCCCAGCAGGTAATTAATCGCGTTGACGAGAACCTGAACGGCGACATCCTGGCTGTCGCAGAGCACGAGGCTTTCTCCGCGCGCGGCCCACAGCCGTTCGGCGAGCGCTGCAAGGTCGGCGGCGGCGAGAGGCGATTCTGTGAGTGCGTCATGCTGGGGCACTTCGCCGGATCGTTCGGCGAGGGAGACATACAGGTGACTGAGCACGACGCCGAATTCATCCGGAGCGAGTCGGAATCGGCGATCCGCATTGCTGCCCGTCAGCGACATTCTTCCTTCGAAGTGAGCGTGGTACGACATCTCCGGACGCTCTGCCGTGGGCACTCGTCGGGTACGCCAGGCCGCGGTGAATTCGACTGGCGAAATCCACGTTCCCAGAAAGTCCGCACCGAACGAGACAATGACACTCGCGTCTTCCAGTCGGTAGTGCGGCAGCAGGCGTGCTCCGTGCGTTTTTTCGTGGGCATCCAGGATCGCTGAGCAACTGAGCGAGTCAAACGAAATGTGACGGGCGTCAGAGAAACGTTTCAAAAACGCGTCGATCGATGACCGCAGCGTCGGGCTGGTGATCGTCGACGTCACAAAGCGAACTGCTCCGCCGGATGCATCGACCTTCTCAAGCGTTTGAATGATCGTCTGATCCACCTGTTTCCACTCGGCCTGTTCTCCTCGCTGCAGCGGATGCTTCAAACGGTGGCTGTCATAAAGTCCCAGCGGAAGAGCCTGACCGATCGCACACAGACCACCCTTCGAGAGTGGGTGTTCGGGCATGCCCTCCATCTTGAGTGGCCGTCCATCACGGACTCCGCCCAGCAACCCGCAGCCCGCCGGACAGCCCGCACAGGTCGAGGCGTACGACTGCGACTGCCCCGGAATCATGCCTTCCGGCTGTTCGGTAAACGGCAGAGCGAGTTCCGGAGTTGGTCGGCTACAACCATTCAAAGCGACGAAAGAAAACGTGAACCCGGCCGCTTCAAGAAACCGCCGACGGCTGATTTCAGGCGACTCTCCTCCATGCAGGTCCACGTCAGCCGCGCGGGCTCCGTCACCGCTGGCGTCGTTCACGTTATCTGGTTTGCTGGTTTCGTAGTTCATGGGGACCAGTTCAATGGTGGCACACAGTGCAGTTGAGCGACGCGTTGACCGCGTGCCCATCGATTCCGTTTTCGGTGGCATCGCGGTGGCAATTCACGCACCAGCCCATCGACAGCGATTCGAACTGCCGGACTCGTTCCATCGATTCGACGGGTCCATGACACTTCTGACACGCAACTCCGGCGGTCACGTGCGCGCTGTGGTCGAAGGAAACAAAGTCGGGCAGGTTGTGCACGCGGACCCAGGGGATCGAGTTGGCTTTGCCATTGGGTCTAGGCGTTTTCGGATCATCCAGATCAAGCGTAGCGTACAGCTCTTTCAACTCGGCCGAGATGATCGTGTTCGGCTTCCGCTTTTCCTTGTCTGATTTCTTCATTTCCTCCTGCAGCACGTCGAAGGAACTCGTCACGAACTTGTGACATTTCATGCACACATCGGTGGAGGGAATTCCGGCGTGCTGACCGTGCTCAGCCGCCGAGTGACAGAACTTGCAGTCGATGCCCAGCTCTCCCGCGTGCAGACGGTGCGAGTAAGCGATCGGTTGCTTTGGCGAATAGCCCTGCTGATTGTCGGGCAATCGCCATTTGCTCATGCCGGACGCCAGCACAATCAGGCTGTAGAACAACCCAACCAGCAGAATCACGGTGACGATTATCCGGTGCATCAGTAGCCTCGTAGTTCATCCATTCTCAGAATTCGCATGACTCAATTATCAACACTTAATCTCCGCGTTCTTACGCGCGTAGAACCACCAGTTAACCAGCAGGCAACTCGCGTAGTAAACGGCGAAACCGTAGAGGGCTTTTTCAGGCGTACCCGCCTGGATCTGCGTCGCGAAAATCTTCGGGATCAGGAATGCGCCGTAAGCGGCGATGGCCGAAGTCCACGCCAGCACGGGGCCGGCCTGCTCCTTTGAGAAGATGAACGGGATCATTCGAAACGTGGATCCGTTGCCGATTCCGGTCGTCGCGAACAGCACGATGAAGGTCACCAGGAACGGAATGAAGTACTGTTCTGGCTTTTCACTTTGACCAGCCAGCGAGACGATGTATCCCGCCAGAATCGTGGACGCGACCATGAGCCACGTGTCCCATTGCGTGACACGCGCGCCGCCGAATTTGTCCGACAGCCACCCGCCGACCGGACGCACCAGCGCGCCGACGGCAACACCGATCCAGATGTAATTGGCCGTGACCAGCCCGTTGGTGTCGGTGACAAAAATGTCATCCAGCAGTTTGGGAAACGCCGAGGCGTAACCGATAAACGAACCGAAGGTCATCGTGTACAGCCAGGTCATGACCCAGTTGTGCTTGTTGCTGAAGATCGCGAATTGCTTATTGAGCGGATCCTGAATGCTCTTCGGAGTGGCGAACTTCATCAGTAGCAGCGTCGTGGCCACGGCGGCAGCGACGACGAAGAAGATGCGAATCAACTCAGGAATCGGCACGCGAGCGAACACCAGCAGCACGACTCCGACGCCCGCCCCAATGAACCCGATCGACTGCAGCCAAAGGTACTTTCCAATGGCGATTGGCGTCGGACCGCAATCGTGCTGCGGCAGGTTATTCATGAACACCCACGCCAGCACGGCGAGGAACGACATGATTGGTACCCAGACAAAGGCTGCGTTCTGGATCCAAAGTTGTTTTCCGGATCCAAGATCCTGTGGTTCGCCGCCGAGTGCTCCGAACATGCCGAACGTGATCACCCACGGAATCAGGAACTGCATGACACTGACGCCGAGGTTTCCCAGCCCTGCGTTCAGGCCGAGTGCCAGTCCCTGCATTTTCTTTGGATAGAAGAATGAAATGTTTGACATCGACGAGGCGAACGCTCCGCCGCCCACGCCAGACAAGGCCGCGAACGTGATGTAAATGCAGAACATCGTGTCGGGGCGGCTGAGTGCGATCCCGGCACCGAAGGCGGGCAGGATCATTAAGACGGTGGTCATGAACTTGACGTTCCGGCCGCCGCAGATCGAGATCATGAATGAGTTCGGAATCCGCAGCGTCGCTCCGGCCAGCCCAGCGACGGCCGGCAGTGTGTACATCAACGTTTTGTAGCCCTGTTCGTCGAAGGGCTGACCGTCGTTGAGAAAGGTGAAGTTAAACAACTCCGGATTGGCGAAATGAATTCGCTGGATCGTTTTGGCGATCATGCCCCAGTAGATCCAGACGGCGAATCCGCACAACAGATTCGGAATCGACACACACAGGTTGCGATTCGCGATCCGCTTGCCGTCGGATTCCCAGAAGGCTTCGTCTTCCGTATCCCAATGTTCCGGCGTACGTGCCATGAGTTTTCATCGACTCCTGTTGGTCATCATTGATTGGCAATGATCGGGGCCTGCGACGATTCGATCCGTCGCGAAACGTCCGGGGCTTCCGTCTTCAACATCTTCTGAATGACCAGGTGCATCCAGATCAGGCATACGAGCACCAGCACGGCGAAGAACATCCAGCACGACGTCCACAGCCCGGTGGCTTCGAGCAGGTATCCGAAGATGACCGGGCAGACGAATCCGCCCAGGCCGCCGAGGACTCCAACGATCCCGCCGACCACACCCACGTCGTTCGGAAAATAATCGGGAATGTGTTTGTAGACGGCCGCTTTACCGATCCCCATGACCGCTCCGATAATCAGACTCAGAGCGGTGAAGACCCAGATGTTGGCCTGGAAGAAGATCTGCGTGACTCCGCGAGCCAGCAGTTCTTTGTTCGCGACGGTCTGTCCGACTTCGACGACGGGTTCCTGCCAGGACATCGCTCGCGGCAACACCAGCACTCGCGTTTTGCGTTCGTCGTCGCTCACCACTTCGCCGGTTTTGGGATTGATGGCGTAAGTCCGTTGATCTCCCGAGGCTGTCTCAACAACGACTTCGGAATCGTTAACGCTGACCACCGTTCCGGGAGCCTTTGCCATGATCCCACTGCCCGGCGAACGGATATCCATTTGCGGAACGACCAGCAGAATGCAGCAGACCAGCGAAGAACCCAGC
>JAQBWV010000310.1 GCA_027624335.1 Planctomycetota bacterium | reverse complement strand
GGCCAATCCCAATCGGACATCGCCGGGTAACAGGTTGTGCCGGAAATCGTCACGAGACAACTCGCGGCCATCCTCGCCCTTGCTCCAGGACCTGCGACTCGAGTCGTGGCTGCATCGGTTGTGTCAAATACTCGCCGGTGCCAATCGCAGCGGCAAAGAGATGACTTGCCGGAAATCTCCACAGATTTGCCGCACCAGCACGAAACTCGACCTAGAGTTTGGATGAATTTGGTTCTGAGCACCGAATCGGCTGCTCGGGAATACCTGCGAGAAAGTGACTGGCTGATACCGTCGTGCATGACGCCTTCGGCTGTGGACACGTGGTCGTTCCGTCGTTGGGACGACGTCAGGCGTGAAACCGACAGCCGTAGGCGATGTTTCACTGTGGACAACTTACCCCTCAAGACTCGTATTTGTTCGGCGACACTTTGCTGCAAGCTTCTGCGTTGTTGAAGAGTAATCTTTGACCTGGAGCAGTCGGATGCAGTCGATTTCCCGGACGCAATGAAAGGTTCGAGCAGACATGGAATGGCAAAGCCTTCTCGAGAACTGGGAAGTCAAACTGGTCGCGGTCACATTGATCCTTGCGGCGTGGATTGACGGTAAAGAATTGAAAGTTCCCAACTGGATCACGTTCCCGATGGCCTTTTCCGGCCTGGCGTGGCATGCGTTCTCTGGTGGCTGGGGAGCGTGGGACAACGGCGGATTCTGCGGAGCCCTCGCGGCTCTGGGAGTCGGTCTGGCCTGCCTGTTGCCGCTGTACGCTGTCGGCGGAATGGGCGCTGGCGACGTCAAATTGATGGCTGGTATGGGAGCCTGGCTCGCCAATTCGAATCACACCTGGCAGGCGTTTGTTGTGTCGGTAATTGTCGGTGCAATCATGGCTGTTGTGATGGTGTGGCGAAGCGGCAGGTTTTTCGAACACTACGCCAACGTTCACACCATTCTCAACGAATGGATGACGATCAGGAACCCTCGCGAACTGGCGGCGATTGCTGCAGAACGAAAACCAACGATGCACCTGCTGCCTTACGGAATTCCTATCTGCATCGGGTCGATCGCTTACTTCCTCTACGAAGGCATGCTCATTGGATGAGGTTCATGCCTGGCCGAAACTGAAGGCAGAACGAGACCAGGGGGAAGCGGCTGAATACGCGATAGCTTCGGTTCACTTCTAACTCAGATGACGGCTCAACCGGGTGGCTGGAAGCTGCCTGGCACAACGGACACGATTCGGGCGTGTCAATCGATGACGGACAGGTCGGACTGGCAATTGCTGGTCCGACCTGATTCCGTGCCTTCAGGGCAGCAGGATGTACTTGCCGCAAAATGGATGAGTTTTGCAAAAATGATTCAAGAGTCGTCAGCGGAGCTGACTGGTTCGGGCACTGGATGCGGAATCCAGACAACCGGTAACCACGTTTCAATTGGCACGGTCGTTATAAACTGAAGAGTTTACCAGGCCGCTGCCGACATAAAGATTGATAAAGGTTCGTAGTCATGAGACTCAAACCAATGTTGTTGCTGGCTCTGGCCAGTGGTTGCGGCCTGGTGGCCATGTTCCTGTTTCAGCAGGCGACAAAAGGAAACACAGGCGGAGCGGCTGACGAGAAGATTGCGGTGCTCGTCATCAAGACTGAAGTTACACCGGGATCACTGCTCGGCGACGACAACGTCGAGTTTCGTGATTACCCGATTTCAATGGTGCCGGAAAATGTGGTCACTCTGCCGGAAGAGTTCGAGGAGCGAGCGATTCGCGTTCGAGCGTTTCCGGGGGACTTTGTGACACTCGATAAGTTAAGCGGAAAAGGAGATCACGCGGCGTCTCAGGACATTCCACCTGGGATGGTGGCCATCACGATCCTGGTGGACTCGGCGATGACCAGCAGCGGATTGCTGTTGCCTGGTGACCGGATCGACCTGCTGGTGAGTTTCACAACGCGAAATCAGTTTGGCGGCGGCAAGGTGATCAAGACTGTGCTGGAGTTCGTGGAAGTTTTCTCAGTCGATCAGCGGCGTGCGATTGAAACTTCAAAGGGAGAAACGCTGGCGAAAACACTGACGTTGCTGGTCGATCCATCGCAGGCAATGCTGGTGAAACTGGCAGAGGATATCGGAAAGCTGCACCTGACCATCCGGTCGAAGGAAGATTCGATTCCACGGGTTGCTGACAGAGATCGATTCAAACCAGCGGACATGTCGGACTTCCTGGGCGACGACGAAGAGAATGCGGAAACGTCAGTTGAGGACAAAGGCAACATACAGGAGAAAGAGGACGACAACGATCTGAAACAGTTTCTGGATGCTAACAGTCAGCCGGAGCCACTTCCGGAGCCGCTGCCTGTAGTTCCAGACACAGTACCGAATCTGGTTCAGGCCGCTGAAGTTCCAACCTTTCCAACAACCTGGCAGGTGGAGATTTTCGCCGGAGACATTAAGCGCATCGAAATCGTCGACATTCCGAAATCCGAACTGCCGGTGGTCAAGCCGGAAGGTGACGCAGACAAGGATTCGTCGGGTGGAAATCCGCTGCTCAAAGGAATCAGGAAACTGTTCGGTGGTAAGGACACGAAGGAAAACAACACGTCCGCGAAACCGGAAGCAAACAACAAAAACGTACTGCAGGATTCACTCTCAGAGATCAACGACGTTCAAAATGTTGAGGACTCGATTCCAGTTCCAATGGACCTGCCAGCTGTTGATTGAGACGTACCTGGTACATTCAACAAAACGTCTGTTCAAACAACTACGAATACACGCTGTGTCTACTCCGCTTGCCGCTGCGGTGTCGGGGTAGTGATTCACGAGGAGGAGACGCAACGGATTCCCGGTGCGTTATTCTCAGTTCGGTCTGATTTCGATTTGTCCTCATTGCAGGATCAGATTGGTGTCAGATGAAACCAGCCGAAGTCCGAGACGGATACGGACTTAGTGAGGTGCATGGATGCCGTCTAAATCCACAATTCGGCGACAGCTTTTGACACTGGCCTCGTGGGCCAGCGTTGCAGGGGCGGGTCTGTTACCCGCATTTGCTCAGCCAGGCCCTGTGACCGACCCAACACCTGTTCCGACGGCTGCCCCAACGGCACGCGAACTCGCAAGGGCTGCGGCGCTGGATCCCGTCTTCACAATCACCGGCAGTCGCAGCGAAGTTGAAATCGTTGAACGGCTCTCCAAGGTGCTGGAACTGGGCAAGAAGATCACTCGCGTTGACGGGTTCGACCCGGCGGTGCTCGATGTCAAAGCGCTGACTCCCTACCGGGTCAGAGTGCAGGCTCTCACTCAGGGAGTGACCAATCTTGTGCTGACCGATGAAGACGACTTGTCGTACGTCGTCAACGTCTTCATCAAAGGCGACGCCCGACATCTGCAGGCCGTTCTGGATAATCGATTTCCAGATTCTGCCGTGGAAGCGTACCGCGTCCAGGACTCGGTTGCGCTGACCGGTTGGGTCAGCCAGCCGGAGCACATCACACAGATCGTCGAAATTGCGGAGCAGTTCTACCCGCAGGTTTTGAACCAGATGCACGTCGGCGGCGTCCAGCAGGTGATGCTCAAAGTCAAGATCATGGAAGTGCAGCGTACGAAACTGCGACGCATGGGCTTTGACTTTATCAACACTACTTCCGGCGGCGGATTTATCAGAAGCAGTCCAGGGCAGCTGTTTGCCCTCGCTGACGACGCGATCCTTGATTCGGTTACCAGTTCTGCGACGGCATTCGGCGTCGTCGGTTCCGGGAATGCATTCTTCGGT
Source organism: Planctomycetota bacterium (assembly GCA_027624335.1). Classification (GTDB taxonomy): domain Bacteria; phylum Planctomycetota; class Planctomycetia; order Planctomycetales; family Planctomycetaceae; genus JABMPE01. Next base: position 3,085 of record JAQBWV010000310.1, on the reverse strand, counting down.
TTCTTTGATGCTTTGAAGGAAGAGAAGCTTCTGAAGATTCTGTCGGAGCCCTCGTTGCTGGCAACGAATGGTCGTCCGGCAACTCTGCTTTCCGGCGGAGAATTTCCGATTCTGCTCCAGCAAACTTTCGGAACAACGACCGTTCAGTGGCGAAAGTTTGGTGTTGAACTCGAGGCCGTGCCCATCATTCTGGGTGACGGCAGGGTGCGACTTGAAATCATGCCGTCGTTCACGGAACGAGACCTGGCGAACTCTTCCACACTTAATGGAACCACAGTCCCTGCGTTGACGACTCGGAAAATTAACACACAAGCCGAGCTGCGATTCGGGCAGACATTGATGCTGGCTGGTCTGATCTCGTCGCGACAAACTGCGGAGACCTCCAAGATTCCGTTTCTCGGGGAACTCCCCTGGATCGGAGCGGCGTTTCGCAAAGTGAAATATGACGATGTCGAAACGGAACTGGTGATTCTGATTACGCCAGAACTCGTGTCGCCGATGTCTGCGGACCAGGTTCCAAGAGGTGGTCCGGGAACCTTCACGACGTTCCCGACCGACCGCGAGCTGTACTTTGATGGCTACATCGAAGTGCCGAATTATGGCGACGGCTGCGCGGGGTGCGGCGGTATCGGTGGCTGTGAGGCAGGATGTCAGGCGTCGTTGGGAGGTCCTGGTGTAAGCCGGGCATTCCAGGTACCTGTCACCGAACAGACGACTCCCCTGCCACAGGCGAACTCCAACCGAGGTCTCCAGGAGTTGATGGCTGATCAAAACTCACGGTCCAGCAATAACCGACTCATAGAACCATCCGCCGATGGGCGAACAGCTTCGAGAATTCCCTCAAATGGGGCATCCGGACGAACACAGCCGGCTGGCTATATTCGTCCTTCGCTCGCCACAGGATCGTCCGCAAAGTCTCAGGCTCGGCAGCCGGCATCGAACCAGACGAACTCTGACACCGCGTCGACGCGGTCTTCTCAGCTGCCTGGTCTGATCGAACCGTAACGAAACGGATCAGACGCAGCGTGCGTTTCCCTATGGAACGTGTCCGAAATAACTTCCCGATTTCAACGACGACTTGAGTCGTTTTAGTCATTCCCGCGCAGGCGGGAACCCAGTGAGTTTGGAAGCGTGGTGAAAAAACAACTGGTTTCCGGCCTGCGCGGGAATGACGCGGTCTGAAGTCGGGAAGTTAATCCCGACACGTTCCTAATCAGTGACAGGATTATTGCAAACTTATTCCCTGGGAGTGTGTCTGAGAATTACGAAGCAGTGAGTGGCACGACGCTAGCCGCCGGTAAAACGCTGGACGATACCGGCGGCTAGCGCCGTGCCGCTCACTCACTAAACTGGCAATTCTCGGACAGACTCCTAACTGTCCCCGACTGTCCGATCGCTATCCGGAAGTGAAACTGCGAAGATGAAAAATGTCATCCGTCTTGCCATTGTCGACCCGAACGATGTCAGCCGCAGCAGTCTGAAACATCTGCTGCTCGGTATTGATTCGGTCTGGCTCGAAGCCGAATGTTCCAATTATGGATACTTCGCTGATGTCGCGTTGCAGACCAAACCCGACATCGCGCTGGTGTCATTGGATGCTGACCCGGACAAGGCGCTGGAGCTGATTGGGCGAGTTTCCCAGGATCTGCCAACCTGCAATATTCTGGTTGTCAGCAATTCGCAGGAAGGCAGCCTGATTCTTAAGGCCATGCGCAACGGAGCGAAGGAGTTTCTTAATTACCCGTTGAATCTCGAAGACTTCCTCGCAGCACTCGATCGCATTCAGCTGGCGGTGGGAGTGAGAACTGGAGAATCTCCGTCGAAGGCCAGTCAGGTAATCAGCGTATCGGGAGTCAGTGGTGGAGTAGGTTGCACGTCACTGGCCATTAATCTCGCCTGCGTGCTGGCTCAGAACGAGCGAAACAACGTTGCCATCATCGACCTCGATCTGGCACTTGGCGACGCCGATGTCTGGCTGGACATCATTCCGGACTACACGATTCAGGATGTGGCAGAGAACATCAATCGACTGGACTATGCACTGCTTAAGAGGTCACTGACGAAACATGAGTGCGGAGCTTTTCTGCTGCCCCGCCCGGTTCATATGGACCTGCGGCCATCGTTTTCTCCCGACGAACTGCGTCGCGTGATCGCGCTGCTGAGAGCAACGTTCACTCACCTGGTCGTCGACATCAGCAAGAGCTACACACCACTCGATATTGCCGCGATGGAAGCGTCCGACTCAATTCTGCTCTGTACGCAGCTCGATCTGCCTTGCCTGAGAAACGTCGTGCGGCTGCTGCAATTCTATGATCAGCAGGATTCACTGTCCGACAAGGTCAAAGTGATTGTCAATCGGCTCGGTTTACAGGACACGCAGATCAGCTTGAACAAAGCTCTGGAGACGATCGGGAGAGATGTCTTCTGGCAGATTCCCAATGACTACGGAACGATGGTTGAATCCCGCAACAACGGAGTGCCACTGCTGACCTACGCTCCGAAGGCCAAGCTGACCCGCGAAATTGAACGGCTCGCCCACGCACTGGATTCTCCCGGCGGCGGCGGTCAGACCATCGCTGACGACAGCAAGGCCAACAGGAAGAGCATTTTCAGTTTCCTTGGCGGTTCGAAGTAACGATCGACAGCTGCCCTGTCGTGCGTCGAAGCAGCATTCTGAGCCAGGCGAAGAATCTCATCTGGGCGATCGTTCGAGAGATACGTGAGCGGCACGGCGCTAGCCGCCGGTTCGTTCCTTCATGCAAGACTGGCGGCCAGAGCCTTGCCGCTCACAGAAAACATGCACTTATTCCACGGGCGATCCTGACTGGACAGCGCCACATTGGGCGATAGAAACACTGTTAAGTCATTTCCTGCCAATGAGATGTGGCCCATAACATGGTAACCCGACGCGTCAGCGAGGGATTTCTCATAACCCCTTCCCTCGCTGACGCTTCGGGTTACCATCCAGCCGAAAGTGGCGCTGTCCAACTAAGGAACGTGTCGGGATTAGCTTCCCGATTTCAGACCGCGTCATTCCCGCGCAGACGGGAAACCAGTCGTTTTTTCACCACGCTGCCAAAATCAC
>JAQBWV010000309.1 GCA_027624335.1 Planctomycetota bacterium | reverse complement strand
ACGAGAACCTCGTTCAGGCTCTGCATACACTCAACGGAGACACGCTCGCAACGAAACTCGCTGACAAGAACGGCCGCATCGCCCGCCTGCTCAAAGAAAACAAATCGTCTGAGGACATTGTCCAGGAGCTCTACATGGCAGCGTTGTGCCGACCGCCATCAGATGCCGAACTGGAATTCAGCGTCACGTTTGTCAAAGAGTCAGCCACTCCGCAGGAAGGTTACGAAGATGTTCTGTGGAGCCTGATGAATTCGAAGTATTTTCTGTTCATTCACTGAATCGAGGCTGCGATGAAGTTTGCTCTGCCCTTCCTGACGACGCTGTCGATTCTGCTGCCGCAACTGGTCATCGCCCAGACAGGCTATCCGATGATCATGAGTCTCAAGCCAACTGCTCTGCAGGTCGGCACGGCAGCAGAAATCGAATTCCACTCGCGCTACAGCATGTTTGGCGCTGACCAGGTTCTCGTCAGCGGCCAGGGCGTTTCCGGCGAAGTTCTGCACCCGGAAAAGAAGGCGGGCGAAACGCCAGCCCTCATCATCATGAAGGTTCGATTCACCGCTGACGCGACAGCGACTCCAGGAGTTCGTGACGTCAAGATCGCGACTCCGCAGGGAATCAGCACTGTCGGCCAGCTGGTGATCGTGCAGGATCCTGTCGTTTACGAAACCGGCGACAACAACACGCGGGAACAAGCGAACGAATTAACCATCCCGGCGACTGCCTGTGGAGTGATCGATAAAAACGAAGATGTCGACTTCTTCAAATTCACTGTCGAAGCCGGCGCGGAACTGAACTTTCACGTACGCTGCTCGCGCCTGCAGGACCGGATTCACGACATGCAGCGACACGCCGACCCGATGCTTACCATTCGAAATGCTATGGGCGGCACAGTCGCCGCCAGCGACAACCACTTTTTCGGCGACCCCTTTCTGGCGGTGAAGTTCGAACGAGCCGGCGATTACTTCCTTGAGATCCGCGACGTTCGCTTCCACGGAAACACGTACTGGGAATACTCCGTCGAAATCACCAGCCGACCGTTCATCTCAAACGTCTACCCCATGGGAATTTCGATCGGACAGGAAACCACAGTCGAGCTGGTCGGATCGCACCTGCCTGTAGTCAGCCACGTGACTTTCACTCTTCCGGCAGATACTGCTCCTGGACTGCTCTGGAAACAGCTGGCCAGGAAAGACGGCCAAACGAATCCGGTCCCGCTGTACGCCACAACGCTGCCAGTCGTCATCGAAACGGATCAGGACAACACCTTGCCCGCGACGGCACAGCAAGTTGCAGTTCCTGGCGGGATCAACGGTCGTATTTCGGCGGACAGTGATGTCGACTGCTTCCGCTTTGAAGCAAAGAAGGGTGAACACTACACCTTCGAAGTCCGAGCCAGACGCTACCAGTCGTCACTGGATCCGTACCTGCGGATCATCAGTCTGGACGGCAAGCAACTGTCAGAGAACGACGACCTGAAAGACTTCAAACGTTCGTTCGCCGACTCGCGCATCGAAAACTGGACGGTCCCTGCAGACGGCGAATACGCCCTGGAAATTCGAGACATGCACCTGCGAGGTGGAGACAGTTATGTCTACCTGATCGAGGCCACAAAAGCCGAACCGCACTTCATCCTTTACGCCGACACGGACAAGACTCTCCTCGCCCCCGGTGCCAGTGGAGTCGTCTTCGTGCAGGTCGAGCGAAAAAACGGATTCACAGGCGAAATCCAGCTGCAGATCGAAGATCTGCCCGCAGGTGTCGAAGCGATCTGCGGTCGGATCCTTCCGGACAAAGGCAGAGATGGCTGCATCATCCTTCGAACGGCACCAGACGCCAGACCGTCGATTGGCAATGTTCGCATCACAGGCACTTCTACGTGGAAACCCAGCGAAGACGCAGAGCCGATTGAACTCCAGGCTGTCGCCTCCGTCTATCAGGAAACGTACCAACCCGGCGGCGGACGAGGTCACTGGCCCGTCGAGTCACACACCGTTTCGATCGGAGCACCGCAGGATGTTCGTTCCGTCAAGCTCAGCGAACACGACATCACACTGAAGCCGGGCGAGTCGAAGAAAATCGAAGTCACCATCGAACGCGCCGAGGGATTCGACAAGAACGTCTCACTCGACATGCGATTCTTCCACCTGTCGGAATTCTGCAACACGTTTCCTCCGGGCGTGACGTTTGACGAAAGCAAAAGCTCAAAACTCATCACCGGAAAAAACTCCACAGGTCATGTCGTCGTGACGGCAGCCGCTGATGCAGCGCCCGTCGACCGGCAACTCATCCCGGTGACCGCGAACGTGTCGCTGAACTTTGTCATGAAGACAACGTTCTCTGCAGACCCATTGTGGATCAGTGTCGTGCCCGCCGCTGAATAACGTGATGTCGCCGGCAAAGGGTTGGGCCGGGAAACGGTCGCAGAGTGCTCAGGCTTCGGCCCAGGCGGGTAAGGGAGCTTTAAACGTGACAGGCTCTCTGGATTCTGGATGCACGAGCCGAATCGAACGTGCATGCAGACACAAAGGAGGCTCGTCCAGGCCAGGAGTTCGAGTCGAACCTGTCTGACCACCCGGCAGGTAGAACGGATCACCGCAAATCGGAAACCCAAGGTACCAGAGATGTACTCGAATCTGGTTCGTTCTGCCGGTCAGCGGTCGCGCTTCGACGAGTGACGTTCCGTCCGCAAATCGTTGTCGGACGAAGAATCGAGTCTCCGCAGCCAGCCCGTCTTCCGAAATTGTCCGTAGCCCCTGGTCTCCCGGTTCCGCATTGATTGACGCTGAGCAGGAAAACTCATCGCTTTCTGGATGTCCTGAGACTCGCGCGACATACACTTTTTCGACTTCTCGGTTCTCAAACTGCGGCTGAACAAATCGTGAAACCGCCCGCTTCCTGCACAACACAGCGACGCCCGAAGTGGTCGCGTCCAGTCGGTGAGCGATCCGCAAAACGTGCTCCCTGTAAACTTCGTTCATGATGTACTGCAGCGAATTCCTGTTGAACCGACCACAAGGATGCATCGGCAGCGGTGCCGGCTTATTCACGATCACCAGGAACTCGTCCTCGTACAACACCTCAATATCCGCATTGACTGGCGGCTCGATTGTCGCGGGAATCAGATGCTCAAAGCGTTCCCCATCCCCAACAATCACGTCCGGAGAAACTCGATCTTCCTTCTGACGCTTGACTCGAAGTAACCGCCCGTCACGAATCGTCTCTTCCCACGTTTCGCGACCGACTTGCGGGTGCCACTCGCAGAGAAACTCGATCAAAGTTCTACCGGCAAACCTGCGAGGAACATTGATCGGTCGCCGGTTGTCATAAGCAGCACTACCGGGCAAAGGTGTCGTCACCCGCTGAATCGCCGCTCGACGACGGGCCAACAAATCCTGGTACAATTCTTCCGGCGTCTGATAACAGTGCGGACAGGAAATACCAGCCACGTACGTCGGCGATTGCTGGTCTCTCACGGTCAGCGGCATCTGACACGCAAAGCACTGTTCGACCGCTGTCTCCTGTAGCTGAGGATCCAGCGCGACCCGCTGGTCAAACACGAAACAATCACCGTTGAAATGATCGCCGCCACACTCTTCGAAGTATTTCAGAATGCCGCCTTCAAGCTGAAAAACGTTCTTGAAACCCTGTTCCTGCATGAAGGGACCGGCTTTCTCGCAACGGATTCCGCCCGTGCAGAACATGACGACCGGTTCGTCTTTCATAGCGTCAGGCAGAGACCGGACTGCTTCTGGAAACTCGCGAAAGTGATCGATGCCCAGCACGTGAGCGTTGTTAAACGTTCCGACTTCGACTTCGTAATCGTTGCGGGTATCGAGCAGATGAACTGTCCGACCTTCGTCCAGCCACTGTTTCAACTGAGTTGGCGGAAGTTTTGGGGATGTCCGACGTTGAGGATCGATCCCGGCGACGCCGAAAGTGATAATCTCATTCTTGATCTTGATCAGCATCCGCGTAAACGGCTGATGGTCGCTGAGACTTTCTTTCACAGCCAGGTCGCTCAGTCGCGAGTCGGACTTCAACTCAAACAGAAACTCATCGATCGCGGCCCGAGTCCCCGCGATGAAGAGGTTGATCCCCTCCGCGCTCAGCAGCACGGTTCCCTTAAGAGCCAACTGTCTGGTCACCTCACACAGCCGTACCCTGCGTTCGGGGAGTTGATCGAGTTCAACAAACTTGTAGGCCGCGATATTGACAATCACCGAATTTCCCTGAAACGCAACTTCATCTGACCTTTGCCATCGGAAACGCAATGCGGATTCCGTGAATCCTCAAATGTTCGACAGAATTATCGAACTTCGTAAATCGCGGGCCGATACCTTGGCACTGGAATTGGCTTCCCACTTTCCGCTGCCGCCTGAAGCCACGCCGCTTTAGCTTCTTCAACTTCCCGCAGTGCCACCTTGGGTGTCGCACCGAACACAGAACACGACTCAAGATCAGGAATATCGGCGATGTACCCCTCGTCCTCGTCGCTATAGAAGATGTTAATATGGTAGTCGCTCATGATTGATTGTCCCGGAGAGTGAGGTGATCACGCTCCGCCAATCGCAGAAACTGACGAATGTGGACTCAGTGGTTAAACAGAAACTCTCGGGTGCTCAACAGACTCCAGAAGATATCCTCAATGACGAGCCGCTTCTGTTCCGAATCGCCTGCTGGCGTTTGCTTCAGTAACTCAACGATCTGCTTCTTCTCTGCATCCGTCGGAAATCGTGAAAGAATGAGCAGGAAGATCTCATCGGTCAGTTCTTCATCAGAATGTCCGATCGCAAGCAGTTGACTGATACGATTTTCTTTCGCCTTGAGCTTCGTGTTGATCGTATCGCCGTTGGCAATATGCAGAACCTGAACCATGCTGGGCTCGGCGGAGCGTTCACATTCGCAGGTGATCTCACGGGAGTTCCGACCGAACGTCTTCAGGAAGTACGACTCAACGGCAGAATCGTGAAGCTGAATTGCCCGAGTCCCCAGAGGATATTCCTTAGTTTCCTGGCGATCTCCACCGGGAAAACCGATGTGAGTAAACGGTGTTGGTACATCTGTGACCTGCGACACCGCGTCCAGCAGCACCTCGGCCATCAACCGCTTCGGATAGCAGCGGGAGTAGAAGCGGTGCTCCTCACGGTTTCCGTCCAGCGGGAGACTGCTTCGCTGATAAGTATTCGACTGCAGAATCGCCCGCACCAGCGTCTTCAGATCGAATCCGTGGTCAATCAGGTATTGCGATGCTTCCGCGAGAAGCTCTTCATTGCTCGCGGGATTCGATAGCCTCAGGTCGTCAACTTCCTCGACAAGTCCGACTCCGAAAAAGTTGGCCCAGACGCGATTAGTCACCGCTCTGGCAAAGTACGGATTCTCCGGAGCGGTCAACCAGTTCGCCAGATGGATCCGCCGGTCTTCGGTCGCCTCAAATGGGATTGGTTCACCGTCCAGGGGAGTCGGACGTTGCGGCCTTCCGGTCAACGGCTGAATCAGTTCACCGGTTGGCACGACGTAGAGTGTCCGAACGCCGTCTCCGTTTCTGTAGTCTCCACCCCACCCCTTCGCGCGAACTCGTGAGAACAGGTTGGCGAATTCGTAATACTGCGAGTTGGTCCACTTTTCGAGCGGGTGGTTGTGACACTTGGCACACGCGATCGACAAGCCAAGAAACGCCTGACTGACGTTCTCGGCCATGTTCTCCGGATCCTGATGCAGAGCGAAAAAGTTCGTCGCCCCGTTCTCAATCGAGCCGCCCGTCGATGTGACAACCTTTCGAGCGAACTCATCCCAGGGAGTGTTCTCGGCGACCTCGTTCCGGATCCACTCGTAGTACGCCTTCACGCCGTTGGGGCGAAGCTTGTTTCCACTGACGAGGAGCACATCGCTCCACCGGTACGCCCAGTAGTCAACAAACTCGGGTCGAGCCAGCAGCGACTCGATCAGTCTGTCCCGTTTGCCTTCGGTCGCGTCCGCCAGAAACTCCCGAAGCTCAGCTGGCGTCGGGAGCGTCCCGATAACATCCAGAAACGCGCGACGAACGAAGTCAACATCAGAGCACGGTGGCGAGGGCAGCAGTCGCAGTTCTTCCAGCTTCCCCAACACCTGCTGATCGATGAAATTGCGGCGCGGCTGACTGCTGTAGACTTCTTTCGGGATATCATTCGGAAAGGCACATGAGACTCGGGAAATCACGGTCTGACTCGCGAACCAGGCACTCACTGCTCCGGCACCTGGGCCGATGACTGATACTTTGCCGTTCCTGTCAACGCGCGCGACCGCTTCGTTCGAGGAGGAAAACTTCACCCACCGCGTAACGTCCTCAGCATGTCCGTCCGAATAATGAGCGCGCACGATGAAGTCCTGCTCGTCACCGATGGAAAGATGAACTGCGTCCGGCAGAATCTCAACTCGATCCACCGTGGGATCATCGTCTGAGGGAGGCGCAGCGCCATCAGCAATCCAGTCGGCAATGACCTGATATTCGAGCGAATCCGTGTCGAAGCGAATTCCGCCTTTATGAGGCAATGCTCCGGTCGGCTTGGCAAGAATCAGACTGCGCCCCGGATCAGCCAGTTCAATCCGCCGTCCACGAGCCTGCGTGACAATCGCTCGATAGTCGGACACCGGATCATAACCACGCAGCGAGAGCCGAAAACCGCCCTTCCCTGCCAGCGCCCCATGACAAGCCCCGGAGTTGCAGCCGGCCTTCGCGAACACCGCCAGAACATGGTTGCGAAAGCCCATCTCATGACTCTGCTCAAACTTATCCACTCTAACCGTAAGCTCGGCTCGCTGAGCCCCGCAGGTTGCGTACACGGTCACGTTGCCGTTCCCAATTGGAACGAGCTCGTGTTCGACGACTTCGACCACGTTCAACTGCGAATATGACCACTCAACCTTGCCATCCCACTGCCCAACGGGCTGAGTTCCCATGTATTTCTCAACAAGTACTCGCTGTC
>JAQBWV010000308.1 GCA_027624335.1 Planctomycetota bacterium | reverse complement strand
CCACCAATCAGCGAATCTTCACCGGACATGCCGTTGATCGAGTCGGCACCAGCACCACCGTCGACCGTATCTGATCCGTCGCCGCTGTTAATGGTGTCGTCGCCATCGCCGCCGTTGACGGAGTCCTGTCCGTTACCGGAGTCCACCACGTCATTACCTGTGCCGGCATCAATGACGTCGCTGCCATCGCCACTGTCGATTGTGTCGTTGCCCGCTCCCGCCGAAATCGAGTCCGCTCCATCGCCACCATCGATCGAATCGTCACCGTCCAGACCGATGATCGTGTCTGCACCGTTACCGCCTCGCAGCGTCCCGCCCAGATCCAGACTGCCCGTAATCGTGTCGTGCCCGTCGTCACCATCGACGAAAATCTGCACGCCCAGACCCGTGTCAGGATCAACGAACGTGAAGTCAGCGGCAGTCACCCCGCTCAAGTCAATCAGGTTGTCGGTGTCACTGCCGATGATGGTGATGGCCTGAACGGTGCTGGCCTGAATCGAAGCCAGCGAAGGCTCCGGCATTCCATTCACGGTCACCTGCACCATGCCCGGTACTGCCGGATTAGTGCCGACAACAATGCTGTCTTCCGCATCCGACAGAATCTGAAGATGCCCACTGGCAAACAGACTGGTGGTTGACAGGTAAATCCGCTGCTCCAGAGATTCCGACCGTCGCCGCATCGGGCTGAGTCTTCTTCGAGCAGAATCAGTGGTGAGCCGCTGACGCAGTTGTCTGATCCAGTTTCGAGGCATCATGCGCTCCATCCACCGTTCGTCGTCCAAACAATCCAGAGATTCAGCTTCGGAGTTGCAGCTCATTTCAGAGGGACAACTCTGAGATGCCAATCATCCTGGAACTTCGGATCGGCTCTCACGTAACGGCAATCTGACAGAACTGTACGTGGGCCTTCGAACGTGAAGATTCGACAGAACACCAGTTGCCGTTGAGACGCACACAATCGGCGCACCCCGTCCTCAACGATGCAGGCTGTAGCGGTTGTGCCTGTGGCCGATCATTCCGTTCAGCCACCTTTCATCGGTCCATCTGACGGTTGCCGACCAGTTCGCCGCTGTTTCTGCGAGAACCGAGACGCCGTTGAGCCTCGCTGCCAGTGGCATCCTGCGTCTGTCGTCCGTCTGTAGCGGTCACAACGAGGCGAGCCTGCCACCTGCGCTAATGATCCCGGCTGTAACGACAAGTCGGGCACCCGCAGAAACACGCAACTCAGTGGGCTTCATGCAGTCATCAGCCAGCGCTTCGGCTTCGCTCTTTCCAGTCTCAACGGACTGAGCCAACCCGTAAGATTGCACAATCAGGTACTTGAGTTTCCTGAGGCGCTACAGGTCGAGTTTTCCGAGTGAAAAGGCTCCACGTGGGCAGGTACAACTCTCCGCCACCAGATCGAAAGCGGGCCACCTCGGGAATGCCTCGTGGTTTCAGGAATGATCAGGGGGACTGATTGGTCCACGAAAACACGAAAGGAATTCCTTGTTCGTGCCGTGTGTTCCTTTCGCGGGCTGAATTCCTGATGACCAACGCAAGCAGCCAGGGCCGGGTTCCGACCCTGGCTGGACGAACGAAAAAAGTTCATCGTTTGGCTTGACGATTATTCGATGTGCTTAACGCGGATGTTCCTGAACTCTGCCCACATCGGTTTTCCGGCGTGAAGCTGCAGGGCGAGGATGCCTTCGAGCAGGGCGTTCTTTTCGGCGTCCTGAAAATCGAGCACCAGCCTACCGTTCATGTAGTGTTGAATGTGCCGGCCCTTCGCGATGATGATGACATCGTTCCACTCGTCCACCTTGAAGAGTTGTTTGTATCCCTCGGCGTCGATCAGTGTGGCGGTGACTTTCTTGCCTTTCTCAGTCCATTCGGCTTTCTCGCCGACAAGGCATGTTCGACCTCGACCGCCGGTCAGACCGCCTTCGTCATAGATGAAGCCGGAGACGCTGGGCAACGTGTTTTCGTTGCGGATCTCGTGCTGGTACCCGCGGACCACCCAGGCATTACGGACTTTGTCGTCGGTGATGTGTTTTGAGCGATACTGAATGCCGGAATTGTTCGTCGCGCTGCAGCGGAACGACAGTCGCAGTTCGAAGTCCTTCACGTGACCACCTTTCCAGATCAGAAATGTATTGCTGTTGGCTTTGACTTCGTCTGTCGTGACTCCGTGGATAACGCCATCTTTGACCGACCACAGGCGACCATCACCATCCCAGTCGGACAGATCCCTTCCGTTGAAAATTGACTCGATGCCTTCCGGCTCGGCAGGAGCAGCGACGGGAGCATCGGCGGCGATAGCAGGGAATGTGAGTAATGTGGTCAGTACGAACGTCAGTGAGCGTTTCATTGGAATCTCCATAGAGTAGGTCCAGGTTGGTTTCTCAGGTCCTCAGGTTAGGTCTACCGAAGGGCAATCTCAACTGGTCGGAACCCAATCGTCGACGAACCACGCTTGCGATGTTCTTGTGGCAGTTATCATCGGCCACTGACGCTTCGGAGTGCTTGAGTCGACCGCCGGATTGATTCCACCGCCGCTTGTTGAACCGTCTGTCGGGTGCGTTATTACGGCCAGAGTGAAGTTGACTCTTGAGATGCATGGCGAAATCCCAAAGCCAGTGTTCAATCGCAAAACGACCGAACCAGAAAGTCAAGTGGCTCGTTATCAGAAACAGGAATCACGCGTCGCGTATTCGACTCAGTTGGTTCAGCCGACGTCGTTCGCCGCTTTGATTCTCATATTCCTGCGAGTACCCCGTATCTTTCCTGGTCGCATCTGTTTTTCCTGGAATGGCATCCTGGAGCTGATCTCGTCTGTCGGGCCGCCGTCAAAGTCTGCCACAGTCTTCGCAGTCGTTACAGGTCGCAGAATGCGACGCCTTGTGTGGTGTAATTCGTTGTGAGTTACTGACTTACATGATTCAAGGTCGCCAGGCAGGCTAACCGATAGCTTCAGTGGATGGTGTCGATTCGAAGCTGTCACTAGAGCCGCAAGGTTCGAAACGACCGGATCCAACTCTCGGAATGCTGGGGTCGGATGTTGCAGGAGTCATGAGGATGCTGCTGCAGCACTGATCAAAGTTTCCCTCCAAATTGTGTGAGTCGATCCAGAGGCGAAGTCTGTATCGACTCGGAAGTTTCGAAACCTGGAGACGAACCTCGTTCCTGCCTTTGCCAGGCAATTCTCTTCCTGCCGGGAGACCGTGACGCGCGTCATGAACGGCGTCTCTCCCAGTGTCTGTTGATAACTACTCCGAAGTGTCCTGACTGTGGGACTCATCTGATGATCAACGGATGGATCACCATGGAAACATGGCGATTCGGAAAACGAGACGCCGCAAGTTGAAGACCTCAACCCGGACTGCCTGGCTGGCGACTCTGTTCAATCACAAGGAGACATTGTAAATGAAATGGGTCCAATCACTGACTGCCGTAGTCGCTCTGCTTGGAATGAATGCCAGCGCTGACGCTGGTCTGTTTTCCATGTTCGGCGGCGGCAAGTGCGGAGCCGCAAAGAGCTGCGGTTGCGCGCCAACTTGCCAACCTCGATGTTGTAAGCCAACCATTGCCCGTCCATGTTGCGGACAGACTCACGAGTACCAGAGGAAGGTTTCAACGCAACAGGCACCGTGCTGCAAGCCAGGCAATTGCTGCCCGGCTAAGCCAAGTTGCTGTGCACCTGCCGGTTCGGCTTGTGCGCCTGCTTGTGGCCCTAAGGAAGCTGCCTGCGCCGCTCCATGTGCCACAAACTGCGCACCTGCATGTGCTCCCAAAGCCAGCAGCTGTGCGGCCCCTTGTGCCACCAACGCCTGTGCTCCGGCTTGCGGTCCGAAGGGTGCCAGCTGTGCTGCCCCTTGTGCCGCTAAAGGCTGTGCTCCAGCCTGTGGACCTGGCAGCAAAAGCTGTGCAGCTCCATGTGCCAGCAAGTGTGCTCCAGCCTGCGGACCTAAGGGTGCTGATTGTGCTGCACCTTGTGCCGCTAACGGCTGTGCTCCAGCCTGCGGACCTAAGGATGCTGATTGTGCTGCACCCTGTGCCACTGACGGCTGTGCTCCAGCCTGTGGTGCAAAGGGTGCTTGCTGTGGCGACAAACGTTGCTGCGATGACGCCTGTGAAATCGCTGAGTTGATCTACAAGTCCCAGACTGCCTGCTATGCGAAAGATCGCAAGAACGCGATTGACAAACTGGGCGACGATTTCAACTGCACCTGCAATCCTGAGATCATGGCTGCTTTCGTCTACGCTCTGAACGATTGCGACGAGCGAGTGCGAGCTGAAGCTGCTGACGAAATCGGCGACCAGGTTCGTCGCAACGGCTGCTGCTGCATGTGCAGCAAGACTGTCGAAGCGCTGACTGTTGCTCTGGCTGACTGTGATCGTCATGTTCGTCACGAAGCTGAAGAAGCTCTGGAAGTCTGCGGCTACGAAGTTGTGGATTGCTGCAAGCCGTCCTGCGGGGCTGCTTGTGGTGCGAAATCTGGTGCATGTGCTCCGGCTGGCCCGGCGTGCAATCCAGAATGCAGTGCTCCATCGGCAACACCGGCTGCTCCGGCTCCGGTTGACCACGGTGGCGATGTTGCTCCGGCTCCGGCTCCACCGGAAGAGAAGAGTGCTCGTTCACTCTTCCCGATTCGTCGGAACAGCAAGCTGTCCAACCTGTTTGGCCTGCTGAACTAGTTGAGTGATCCGGCACTCGATGCCGGTAACTGAATGATGACGGGAGAGGGCCTCGATCTTCGGATTGAGGCCCTCTTCTTTGCGCGCTGTCCCTTGAGACGCTGGCAACCAGTGACGAGGATGAAGTGTTTCTGAACTGATTGAGTTCTGAAAGGCGACCGCAGAGGACTCGCAGAGAAACAGGATAGTGCTTTGTCAGGGTCAAAACTTCGGATTGACCGTAGTGGGATTTGCCAGAATCCCATTGCCCTGCAATTCCTTCAGGAATTCTGGCGAATTCCACTACCCGAAAAATCGCCTCTGACAAAGCAATAGTCTACGTTTTGACTCTGCGTTTCTTATCTCTCCGACCACTGCGTTCAAACCGTCAGCCCGATCGGAGGTCCGGATGATGGCTTCACACAGATCGTGGTTGGTCTCTGTTGGGTTGAAAATATGAGCATTCCTTTTGACGGCCTCGATGTGCTGGTTGTTGCTCCTCATCCGGACGATGCGGAAATCAGTGTGGGCGGCACAATCGTTGCTTCGCTCCAGCAGGGCTTGACTGTGGGGGTGTTGGAATTGACCGACGGGGAGCCCACGCCCCACGGAAGTCGCGAACATCGAGCTTCAGAAACAGCGGCGGCGACGGATGTACTGGGCCTCACCTGGCGACAGAATCTGGGGCTTCCCAACCGCCAGTTGCAGCACACGCTGGAAGCTCGGCAGAAACTGGCGAACGTGTTTCGGACCGTTCGACCGAGAACGATTCTCGCTCCTTACTGGGAGGACGCGCATCCCGATCATGTCGTCGCGAGCGAACTCGTCGATGCCGCTCGCTTCTGGAGCAAACTGAGTCGTACGGATGAAGCAGGTCAGCTATCACTCGAAGGCGAAAGGTTCTGGCCACCGAGAATCTTCTATTACTGGAGCATCCACCTGAGGATTCATCCGAAGCCCGCATTCGTCCTCGATATCAGTTCGGCGATCGACCGGAAGATGGAATCAGTTCGGTGTTACGAGAGTCAGGTGCTGCACGGTCGGGACGCCGAACACCCGACATTGCTGGATGACATCCGGGACCGGGCTCGCTACTGGGGTTGGACAATCGGAACTGCCTATGCCGAGCCGTTTGCCTGTCGCGAGGAAATCGGCATCAGCGGGCTAACGAACCTCATGTAGCCTCTGGGTGGCGGATCAAAAGGTGTTCTTGATGACCGTCGCGAAACTCTTCGGAATGGAACGTTGAGTCCGTTGAGGACTCGCTGAGGAAATGCGGAGAGTCGTCTCCGAGTCCATCGTCGTTCAGCCTGCAAACTCAGTCTGGAGAAGCCCGATGAATCACTCGGAATCGATGTGTCGAGTCCTGTGTCGTTTGACGTCGCCTGACTGCTCTCGCCAGAATCGCGAACGATTACTTCACGGTTCCTGAGAAATGAAATCGGGTTCTACGACTGAAACTGGCCTCACATGGAGAGACATCGATGAAACGCGTTCTGGTCTGCCTGACTCTGTTTGCTGTCACTTCTGCCACCGTGTCTATAGCGAATGCCGCCGCTCCGGCGGATGTTTCAAAAGCCGTTGGAGCAACGGAACTGGCCGCGGCCGCGAAGACCAAAGCCGAAAATCTTGGTAAGGCTGTCGTTGATGAAGCAAGCTTTGGCCGGGCGATCGAAAGTAAAGCCATCGCCCGAGATGGTGGCGTGATCGCCTGTGTGGCGCAGGCACTTGCCGAACACAACGATGGCGAAGCAACTGGCATCAACGCGACCGGACTTCGTGACGCAGCCCTCGTCTTGAGTAAAACGAAGACGCTTGCCGACGCGACGGTTGCCTTGAAAAGTGTCAACGACGCGCTCTCAGGCAAAGGCGCGAAGAGTGAGAAGGATCACCTGTGGAACAAACTCGTCAACATGCACCGCATGATGGAAGAGATGGAACTGCAGGGAGGAACACTCCGACGCGTGCTGAAACGACCGCGTCGCCTGGAGAGCTACTCCGAGAATGCTGCCGTGCTGGTCGTGCTGGGTCTGGCGATGGAAGCCGATACTCACGAAGTTAAAGATCAGTCGCTGCTGCCGAAATGGACCATGTGGTCGAAAGAGTATCATCAGGCCATGAGCGGCTTGAACACGGCCATCAAAGCCGGGGATGGCGACAAGGCGAAGAGCATCTTCGATGCTTCAGAAAAACACTGCGTGACATGCCACACGGAATTCCGAGACTGATGGCGAGCACTGCTCGCTTCCGGGCATCGCACGGGTACGCAGCGATCGCCATCAACTGGGGCGAGCATGTCATTGGCGAGGAAGGCGATG
>JAQBWV010000307.1 GCA_027624335.1 Planctomycetota bacterium | reverse complement strand
TAGACTCAGGCATCCCCGCAACAGGATCCGTCCCCAAAGCCTAACGCAGCGCGTGTGAACCTCGGTTGTCGTAATGGTCAGCGATCAATGCCCGATACCTCTGCCAGCTTGCTTGAAGAATTGCGAACTCGTCCGAGTGAGCAGGCCTGGCAGCGGATGGTGCAGGTTTACGACTCACTCTTCCGAGGCTGGCTGACCGCTCAGGGAGTGCATCCCGACGACTCCGACGATCTCGTGCAGGAAATCCTGCTGGTGATGATGCGGAAGTTGCCGGAGTTCAAACACCAGGGGAAACCGGGCTCCTTCCGAGCCTGGGCCAGACAAGTCGCACTCAACTGTGTGCGGCGGTCGTGGCGAACAAAAAAGCGAGTACCTGTGGCGACCGGCGATTCGGAGTTTCTGAGTTATTTGAATCAGCTCAGCGACGCCGGCAGTGAACTGACCCAGGAATGGGACCGGCAGCATGATCGAGTTGTGGTCCAGAGGCTGCTTGACCTGATTCGAGTTGATTCGGACCCGCAGCTCTGGGAAGCCTTCTCACTCCATGTTGTGAAAGGCGAGCCAGTGTCGACCGTGACGGAAACACTCGGAGTCAAACCGGGATACGTCTACGTCGCCAAATCGCGAATCCTGAACCGTTTGCGCGAACTTGCCGACGGCCTGGTCGACGGCAACAACATCGACTCATTGTGACAGGTATCGGCGTTAGCAGCCCGTTGAAAAAGCCTGGATGGGTAACCCGACGCGTAAGCGAGGGATGAATCCCCCCGAAACCCTGAGGTTCTGCACCTCGATATCCCTCGCTCACGCTTCGGGTTACCTTTTTCAACGGGCAGTTAGGAGGGCTTCTGTGTTTTCGGGACCGAGGTCAACGACTGTGGTTGGATCTGGAGAAAATCCCGATCTGCTGCAAGAAACGCGACCGGTCGTGGCATTTCAATTCACGCGTCTGAGATGCTGGAATCCATGTTGACGTGTACTTGCTGCGTATCGAGGCGAACGTTGGCCTCTGCTGCAAGTACCATCCCCTTCAGTATTCATCAAAGCAGCAGTGTGCGTCTTCGGTTGTCAGCCCGCATTCGTGACGGCGCTGTTGCTTTGCGATTTTGCAGGGTTCAAGCGCTGACAACAGCGACGGCTCACGAGGACTCTTTCCAGGCTGGACGACTTGCCTTGCACAGGATATTTGTTGTGATGTTCCGCGATCGCGCGAGGAACGCACGGCACTTCTGACGACAGGTGTGTGGCAGCACGTTGGTCGACTTAAGCCCGAAAGAGCCTGACTGACCATGACAGTGTTTGACTCAGACACACTCGAACATCCAACGACCGACGAGCTTCAGGCACTCTTCAGTGGTGGCTTGGACCGGTTGCGTCGAGAAGAAGTCGAGTCGCACCTGCTGGAGTGTGATCAGTGCTGCTCACTGATTGACCAGCTTTCCAGTGCTGAAGACGCAAATGTTGATCACGACCCGTTCGTGCAACTGGTTCGCGAAGTCGAGACCAGTGCCGAATCGTGGTGCGACTCGCTTCATGACGCGATCGAAAACGAGGATCCTCAGGATGCGAAGGAGTGGCATCGGAGTATCCGGTTTTTCATGGCTGACCATCCGCGCTACGAGATTCAGGACGTAATCGGTTCCGGCGGAATGGGCGTTGTGTTTCGGACGCGGCATCGGATGATGCGGCGGAACGTCGTGCTCAAGGTCATCAACCGACGTCTGATGCTTCACAAATCGGCGGCGGCACGGTTTCGCCGTGAAATTCGAGCGGCCGCCCGACTTTCGCACCCAGCCATCGTGGCGGCGTACGACTCCGAGGAATATCGCGGTCTGCATTACCTGGTCATGGAGTATGTCGAGGGAACGAATCTCGCCAGGGTCGTCGAGGAGCAGGGACCATTCGATCTCGCGCGGGCCTGCGACATCATTTCTCAGGCGGCCGAAGGCCTGCAGCACGCGTTCGAACGGCGAATGGTGCATCGCGATATCAAGCCGCAGAACCTGATGCTGACTCCAGACGGCAAGGTCAAGATTCTCGACTTCGGCCTGGCCCGGTTCGTCAAAGCCGAACTCGCAGACACCAATGATGGCGGGACAGATTCCGTCGAGTTTGATGAAGGCCTGTCGGCTGAGCAGTTCAGTGCGGAAGGCCTGTCGGCTGAGATGACGCAACTCAACACGCTGCTGGGAACGCTTGGGTATGCGGCTCCCGAGCAGATGTACGATTCCTCTTCGGCTGACATCCGCTCGGACATCTACAGCCTCGGTGCCGTCTTCCACTTCCTGCTGACTGGCCGCCCGCCCGATGTCATCGGCGGCCCAGGCTGGCATACAGGTCGGGGGGGAGAAACTGAGGTGAACGTCCAGGCAGAAACACCATGCACGCCTGCGGCAGAACCGACCGGCCTCGATGATCCAGGCACTATGATAGATGGATCTTCGGGCGAATCCTCGATTGTGCTGGGGGCGTCGCAGGAAGACATCCCGTCGCCGATCAAGCCAATCTTCAACCGCATGCTGGCCCGGAATCCTGACGACCGCTTTCAGATACCAGCCGAGCTGGTAGCCGCGCTCAGCGCAGTCGAACTGGTTGCCGACCCACAAGTTTCCAGTGAAGCGAAACCGCCAGCCGATTCCCAGGCATCCCCTCAACCCCGCCGAAAATCGACTCAGCCGACTTTCCTGGACCGTGCTGATGATGCTGGTCGTCGCAGGAGCGGCGTCATATGGGATCCACCTCGCGAGGCCGCCGCAGCCTGACATTTCGGAAACAACCGGATTGAGGAAGTCCGAAACCAAATCACCCGGTGTCCAGAATACACCCAGCCCACATCCCGCATCGGCGCCCTCTGATCCGGTAGCTGTGACTGACGGCCTAGTTGCGTGGTGGCCGCTGGATGACGTCGATGGAGAATTGGTCAGGGACGCATCAGGCAACGGTCACAATGGGCGGATCGACGGAACGCACGCCCGACCAGGCCCGGCAAATGGAAAGGTTGGTGGCGCACTCGATTTTCGCGCCGCGCACGAATTCGTATCGATTGCGCCACCAGTCGAGTTGTCGCAGCAGTGGACTGTCGCGATGTGGCTTCGGCGATCAGCCTGGAATCGATCCTCGATCCTGCTCGGGGCACCGGATGGGAATGCCCTTGTGCTTGAGCAGTCAAAGAACAACCGTATTGGAATTCAGATCGATGGGGGGGAATCTGACTTCGGTATCTACGCGATCCCGAACGAATGGATGCATGTCACTTTTGTGTGTTCGGCCACTGACACGACGCTTTATGGAGATGGTCACTTCGTCAGAGCAAGGCGGCTCACCTGTCCGCTGGTAATCTCGCAGCTTGGCGATTCAACAAGAGGACGGCTGTCGGCGACCCTGGACGAGATTCGAGTTTACGATCGGGCGCTACACGCATCCGAAGTGGCCCAGCTCGCGGTCGCTCGAAATGTTCCGGCCACAAAACCGGACATTGCAGAAACGGTCTCGACACAACCAATCGACGTCGACGTGCTGGCGAATGACTTTCATGCGGACCATTCCACGCTGCGAGTCACATCGATCAGCGCCCCATTGACCACTTTCCGGTCCGCTACGGAGGGCGGGAATTTGGCGCCGGGGTGGGCGTTCTACTGGAACGCTCCGACCAACGGAGATTCCGCCACGGGCCTGATTGGCGACCCGTCCGCCTATCAGCTGCTTGAATACAGTCCAGACGACGGTCAAGCATGGCACGTCCCGTCTCACCGTCCGGAATATGGCATGTTGCAACTCACCAAAGAAGGTGGCCGTCCTGGTACCGGGTGGTCAGATCCGGACAATGAAGCGAACACACTCGACCGCTACGTGATCGCTGGCTTCAAAGTCCCGGTCGCAGGTGACTACAGCATCACATCCAGCTCGCTGTTCGCGCGACAGAATCTCGGCAGCAATGGAGTCTCACTCAGGATATATGCCGCAGGCCGCGTCGTGCTGATTGCCCACTGCGAAAGAAATACGACTCGAGCTTTTGATACGGACCTCGGTCGCCTGAAAGCAGGCGATCAAATCCATGTGGCAATCGGGCCACGAGGTCGCAGCGACGTCGACGAGTTCAAGTGGGACTACCAGATCAACGGCCCATCCAGCGAGATGGTCAATCAGAGCGAACTAGGGGCCGCCGTTTCGATCAACAGTGACGGCACGATTCACTACGACCCGACCACGTCAGCAATCCTCAACAGTCTGGCACCAGCAGAAAGCCAAACTGACCGCTTCACCTGCACAGTCACAGATCACCACGGCGCCCGGCACGTGTCACCGGTCGAGATAGCCGTCACTGGAAGCAATTGATGCACCGAAGGAATCAGCTGCTGCCCTTGATTCGTTCCGAGAAATCATTGGGCGGCTGTGTGTTGAAAACGGACACTCGTCGAATACTGTAGACGCCGGTCAGAAAACGTAGCGGCGGGCGGAGAGTGGACGAGTCGATCATTTTCACACTCAGCTCGTAATCAGGAAACGGACGACTTTCTCCCGGATGATTACGGACGATGAAGCATTCTGTGGCTCCGCGACCCGCCCATTCTGGACGAGCCACCCCGCGTCGAGCGACCGGGGTTTCGAGGACACCTGATAATACGCCTTAACTGAGTCGTCCTGACTGCTCATTTTTTGATTCGTCGAGGCCGTCAACGATCTCATGAGTATCAGTTCGAGTTCAAAACGTCTTCGGCTGATCAGGGACGCTTCTGGCATTACCACAAACGGGAACATACTTCCGGCGGGGCAGCGCGGGTGCTTAGAACAGCTCGCGGATCGGCTGTCCGTTCTCCTCAACGATGTAGTTGGGCCGTCCGCTGGGATCGAGCCAGGTCGTGTCGAGAGGCACTCCCATGTGACGATACATGGTTGCTGCAAGATCGGCGGGCGTGACCGAGCGATCGTTGATCTCGCCGCCCTGAGGATCGCTCGAACCGATGACCTGTCCGTGGTTCAATCCTCCACCCGCCAAACACATCGACATGACTCGCGGCCAGTGATTGCGTCCACCTGTAAAGCCGCCCTGCGTGCCGATGATCGGGGCACGCCCGAAATCTCCCAAGGCAAGGATCAGGACATCGTCCAGCATTCGCCGCTCTTCCAGATCGGCGACCAGCGTGGTGATCAAATGGTCGAAGACCGGCAGCAACGGCTGTAGACCTCTCGTCCCGAAGCGTTCATCAGGCCGAGCTTCGATGCCGCCAAAGACATGTTCGTGTCCGTGACTGTCCCAGTCACCTGCGTTCACACCCATGCTGAGATCGATTGTTACGAAACTGACACCAGCCTCGATCAGCCGTCGTGCCAGCAGTGCTTGTCGGCACCACAGGTGGTTTCCGTAACGTTCACGGACTGACGCGGGCTCGCCGGAAAGATCGAACGCCGCGCGAGCCCGGCCACCCAGCACCAGTTCAACCGCCTGTTGCTGGAAATGGTCGAGAGCTTCCATCGTTCCTGATTGATCGATCTCGCGACGGAGTCGGTCCAGAGAGCTTGAAAGCCGGCAGCGGTTCTGCATCCGCTGGTCGCTCACCCCCTCAGGCAGAGTGAAATGCATCGCGCGATCGACTTCCGCCCGATCTCCGATCAGTCGACCGAATCCTTCATAAGCTGGTAATCCGGCGGCCCGGTGCCCGTTCATCGGGTCATACTGCCTGCCAATGAAGCCTCCGCCTGGCACATGGTCGGGGTCGCGGTTGAAAGACACATAGCCCGGCATGCCGGGCCGGGCCGGGCCTTTGAATTTCGAAATCACCGAACCGATCGCGGGGTAGAGTGCGCCGCCGGAATTGATTCGCGGACGCGCATTGCGATTGCCGGTCTGCATGACCGCCGATGGCGAATGATCGCTTCCGGCACAATCCACCGAGCGGATGATGGTGAACCTGTCGAGCATCGCTGCCTGCTTCGGCAGATGCTCACAGAGGGCGACGCCGGGAACTGCCGTGGGAATCGACGCGAATGGACCTCGATTCTCGCGCGGTCGATCCGGCTTTGGATCCCACGTGTCAATCTGACTTGGTCCACCGGCCATCCAGAGCAGAACGACGCTCTTCGGGCGATCGATTGACTCCCGTCCGACGGCATCAGCCCGAGCATGCAGGACGTCGGCTGCCGTCAGACCCGCCAGCCCGCCGAGTGCGGACTTGATCATGTTGCGTCGTCGCAAACTCATGCTTCCACCTCGCAGAATAGTTCCGAGTGGGCTGCTATGCCCCGCAAGCAACGGAGCCGAGAGTTGGTCGATCTGTGAGTGTTCATGAGACTCATGCGGGGCAGTTGCAGAAGGCAGTTGTTTCATCGTCCCATATCTGAAAATCCAACCACAGAATACTGACTGCCTCAGTCTGATTGTGCAACGACTGATTCAGTTCGCGAGTGGCTCGACCACGTGCGGTTGGGTTCCGGAGTCACAGGATGTCTCACCCTCAGCTCGTAACCAAGTAACGGACGTCTTACTCCCTGTTGATTACGGACAATGAAGCATTCTGTCGCTCCACAACCCGCCCATGCTGGACGGGCAACCCCGCGTTACCGCCAGCTGGTCCACGATCACTTCGACGAAGTCTTCGCCGCTGGTGGCCAGTGCGTTCATCAGTCCCGGACGTGAAACCGTGGTCTCAACGTTCCACACTCGGCGTACCACAGAACACGCTGTTTTCACCTGATCGTTGAGCGTCTCCCGCGTTGTCCACCTCCAGCAGGTGATCGTCACCGCCGCCAGCCAGGATGATTCCAGCGTTGCATTCCCGTGACGTCGGATGCTGTCAAGCTGGCCGGGCGGCATCCGTTCAAAGATCCCCTTGATCGACTGCAGATTCTGGTGAAATCTGCGAACCGTTCTGATGCGACATGACAGGATTCTTTTTCTGTCGGGGTGAATGTTTTCAAACACATCCAACAATCAAGCCTCTGCCCGCACCAGGACCACTACTCCCCAACCTGAAAACGTTACCCGCGT
>JAQBWV010000033.1 GCA_027624335.1 Planctomycetota bacterium | reverse complement strand
AACCGGTCTGCATCGCAGCCCGTACTTCGGCCAGTCGATCGAGTTCGTACAGCACCGCGAGTACGCGCAGGGCGACGACGTTCGACACATCGACTGGAAAGTCTGGTCAAAGACCGACCGGTATTTCATCAAGCAGTACGAGGAAGAGACCAACCTCCGCACAACACTGCTG
Organism: Planctomycetota bacterium; assembly: GCA_027624335.1. Lineage (GTDB taxonomy): Bacteria > Planctomycetota > Planctomycetia > Planctomycetales > Planctomycetaceae > JABMPE01. The sequence continues at coordinate 39,227 of JAQBWV010000033.1, read as the reverse complement.
GTTGACCTCAGTGAATCGATGCAGTTCGGCTCCGGAAAAATCACGAAGTACGAGTACGGTTGCACGATCGCGGCGGCGCTGACTTACCTGCTGCTGCGTCAGCAGGACGCGGTAGGAGCGGTGACTTTTGACGACGATATTCGTTCGCTGGTTCAGCATCTCAGCAAGACCACGCACCTGAATGCGATCCTCGCGGCGCTGGATGCTCAGTCGCCAGCGAAGAAGACGGACATCTTCAGCATTCTTCAGCGGGTCGCCGAGCAACAATCACGCCGCGGCCTGATCGTGCTGATTTCTGATTTGTTCGTCCCGCGCGAAGGACTGTTCAAGGGCCTCAATCTGCTGCGATATCGGGGGCACGATGTTCTCCTGTTTCACGTGCTGGACGACGCAGAACTCGATTTCAACTACACAGGGTCAACGCGGTTCGAAGGTCTCGAAGCAACCGGTGAGCTGGTCTGCGATCCACGCTCGTTGCGCGAGGGCTATCTCGAAGCGATGAACCGATACCTTGAAGAACTCCGTCGGTTCTGTTCCCGCAGCAGCGTCGACTATCAAACGATCAGAACGAGTGAGCACATTGACGCCGTCCTCGCTCATTACCTCAACCACCGAATCGGCATGCGACAATCGGGACGACAATAATTCAGAGCGATTCTTAAGAAAGGAAGTGAACCACGAAAGACTCGAATGACACGAAAGATGAACCAGGTGTGGACCTGACGTTTTCGTGTATTCGGTGTATTTCGTGGTTGAAATAAAACGTCAATGGAAACCTGGATCGCTTCACATTTTCTGAATCCAGCGTTCGTGCTTGGCGGCGCGGCACTTGTCGCATCGCCAATCATTATCCATTTGATTAATCGAATGCGCTATCGCCGCGTGCAGTTTGCGGCGATGGAGTTTCTGCTGCAGAGCCAGCGCCGAAATCGTCGGCGCATTCTGATCGAACAACTGCTGCTGCTTTTGCTCCGCATTCTGATCGTGCTCGGAATCGTTGCCCTGATCTCCAGACTGGTACTTGATCCTGGCGAGTTGAGTCTGTTTCAGGGAGTGCAATCCCACCATGTCGTCGTGCTCGACGACAGTGGCTCGATGAGGGATCAACTGGGCGAAGGCACCGCATGGGATGAGTCGCTGGACATCGTCCGCAAGCTGGTCGCCGAAGGATCGCGCCGACCGGGAACACAGAAGTTTACGCTGTTGATTCTTTCAAACCCCGAACAGCCGCTGGTGACTCAGCGCGAAGTGGACGAGACCTTTCTGGTGGAACTCGACGGGAAGCTCAGGAATCAGAATTGCACGCACCAGACGTTCGACCTGGTTACGGGGCTGGAAGGTGCTCGTGACGTTCTGCTGGCCGATCGCGCCGCTGTGCGGCATCTGCATGTGATTTCGGACTATCGAGAAACTGACTGGCAGGAACAGCAGTCGCTGTCTCAGATCGTGAAAGAACTGGATTCGGCAGGCGTGACGGTCAATCTGGTTAAGACTGTCGGTCGCCGAAACGCTAATCTCGGGATCACAAAGTTGTCGGGAGATTTGCAGGTTGCTTCCGTCGGGGTCCCCGTTCGCTTCGCCGTTTCCATTCAGAATTTCAGCGACCAGGTGGCCACGAAGGTACCTGTCAACATTCTGCAGGACGGACAGAAACTTCCAGTGACTGTTAACTTCGACCGCGTCGAAGCCGGTGTCGAAGTTAAACAGGAATTCGATCTGACGTTCGACTCGCCCGGCAGACACCGCGTCGAATTGCGTCTGGGTCCGGATTCCTTGCCGGCAGATAACATTCGGTACATCGCCATCGAAGTTTCGCCCATCAATCGCGTGCTGATCATCGAGGGCAATCCGGCCAGTGATGAAGGTGAGTATCTGGTCGACGCTCTGGCGGCTGACCCCGGCATTACTGGCTACTCGCCCCAGCTTGAGACGATTGACTACCTGCGTCGTCGTTCGATCGACGAGTTTCAGAGTATCTTCATGTTGAATGTTGCCGATCTTCCGCCGGACGCGCTGGCACCGCTGGAGGACTTCGTGAAGACCGGCGGGGGCCTTGCATGGTTTCTCGGGGACGGGATCCGCCCTTCGTTTTACATCACGGAACTCTATCGCGGGGGTGCAGGACTGTTTCCGGTGAAGATCGGAATCGTCGCCGCTCAAACATCATCTGCGGGAGACTCGGGGCCGGACACGGAATTCTCTGAACATCCCATCTTCGGAGTCTTCCAGGGACAGGAAAACCCGTTCACCGAACTGACGCGTGTCTTCGAATACTTCCCCGTGTCGGATGACTGGGAATTCGATGATCAGCGGCGCGGCGACAGCGTGCAGACCATTGCTCGCCTGACGAACCGTCAGCCACTGGCATTCGTCTCGCCCTTTGGGGCAGGCAAAATATTCACCTGTCTGACGTCGTGCGGACCTTCGTGGAACAACTGGGCTCGCTATCCGAGCTTCGTGCCGACGATGCTGGATCTGGAAAAGTTCATCGCCCGTCGGGATCGGATTCTCGAAACTCGGCAGTCAGGCGAACCCATTCAGTTATCGCTGGATCCGGCTGAGTACCTCGAGGAAGTTGAGATCTACGATCCTGACGATACGGACAGCCCGACCCGGCTGAAAGCCGCTGCCTTGAGCAGTGAAGTCGACGAGTTGGAGAGTTCCCACGGACAACCGTCGACATCCATGCATGTTCGGTTGCAGGCTTCATTTCGAGACACCGATGCACCCGGAATCTATCGCATCAGACTCCTGGATCAGAATCAGACACCGGTCGAAAGATGGGTCACGTTCAACGTTCCCGTTGAGGAAAGCGATCTGACACTCGCCGGCACGGAGTTGATTCGAAAGCAGTTCGGCGACAACCTTGACGTCCAGATCCATGAGGCTGGTGAGTTTTCATGGCTGGCCGGTCGCGATGCCGGCCAGGAAGTCCGTTTCTGGCTCCTCGTCATCCTGTTCATCATCCTGCTGGCCGAGCAGTTGCTTGCCTGCAGATTGAGCTTCCATCCAAAGAAGGCTGCGAGCCCAACAACCAGTAGCAAGTAAATAACTCCGTGGATCCAGCACTGTCACATCTTGCCGTTCTCGCCGTTGAATCAACGGGAGCCTTTCGGGCGATCGAATTCGATCTTCCGGAGACTCCCCTCGAATGGTCAGTGTGTCTGGGTGGGCTGGCGCTGTTGCTGGTCTTCGGCGTTCGCATTTACCTGCGCGACACGTCTGAATTGAATCGATTCTGGCGATGCTTCCTGCTGCTGTTGCGGCTTTCCGTGCTGACGGGTTTGATTCTTATCGCGTTGAATCCTCAGGAGCGGACGCAGAAGATGGCGTATCGCCCGTCTCAGGTCGCGGTCTTGATCGACCGATCACTTTCGATGCAGTTTCCCCAGTCGCAGCCGATGCCTGGCGACTCGACGGGCAATAATGCCGATGGGCTTCCGAATGCCGATGCGCAAAGCCGATCCGAGGCGGTGGCAGATCTGCTGGAGAATTCCGCACTGCTTGAGGAGCTGAAGAAGAATCATTCAGTCAGCGTTTACAGTTTCGATTCCAGCCTGAACGGTCCACATGTCGTGTTGCGGTCACAGGATCCCAGAGCGAGGGCTCAGGCCGGGGCGGTTCAATCGCCGACAACGGTCGGCGAAAAGTCGACCGGCGTCGCGGATGCTGATTGGAATCAGATAGTCGACCCGATCGGCCTGGAGACTCGACTGGGTGAATCGCTGTTGGAGCTGATCCGTTCGGTTAGCGGCAACTCTTTGTCCGGCATTGTCGTTGTGACTGATGGTGCATCGAATTCTGGAATTGACCCTGGTAAGGCGATTGAAGCCGCCAAAGAGTCGAAGGCCCGCATCGTGACTATCGGCGTTGGAAGCACTCGCCAACCTGTAAACCTCCAGATTGCCAGCATTCAGGCTCCCAGTGACGTGCATGTTGGCGACGCGTTTGAAATCTCCGCGTTCATCCAATCGCAAGGGCTGGCGGGTCAGAATGCGATTGTCGAACTGCTCGGTCGACCTGAAGAGTCGGAGGGTGAGGCCACCACTCTGGGGACGAAAGAGATCGTGCTCGCTGACGATGGGATCCCTGTGCGAGTGTCGTTCGAGCAACTGGAGAACGTCGCCGGTGCCTGGGAGTACTTCGTTCGCGTTCGTCCCGATCAGAAGATCGTCGAGCTGAGCGAAGCAGACAACGAGCGGCGGAAGTCAATCAGCGTGGTCGACCGTAAAACAAGAGTGCTGGTGATCGCCGGTGGTCCGATGCGCGATTATCGGTTTGTGAGAAACATGCTGTATCGCCACTCGGCGATTCAGACGGATGTGTGGCTGCAAACTGCGGATGCGGCCGGCGCGGTCAGTCAGGAAGCGAATAAAGTTCTCACTTCGTTTCCTGACACGAAGGAAGCGCTGTTTGATTATGACGTGATCGTCGGGTTCGACCCGGACTGGAGTCGGCTGGATGGCGAGCAGCTTGATCTGGTGAGTGAGTGGGTGTTCTCGCAGGCCGGTGGACTTGTCGTCGTGGCTGGAGACGTCCACACCGTCGGTGTCGCTGGCGATGCGAAGCTTGAGAAGATTCGGGAATTGTACCCGGTTGTGCTGAATCGGTTTGTCTCAGACAACGACGGGCCTCGCACGGTGATTCAGTCGTGGCCGTTCGAATTCACACGCGAAGGCCGTGAAGCGGGATTCCTGCAGGTGACTGATGAGCAGGTGACATCCGCCGAAGTGTGGGAGGAGTTTCCTGGTGTCTACTCGGCGTATCCGACGACGGGGGCGAAAGCCGGCGCGACGGTGTATGCCTACTTTTCGGATCCCAGAACGCAAAGCGCCAGCGGCCTGCCGATCCTGCTGGCTTCCCAGTATTACGGCGCTGGGCGCGTGATCTATCTCGGCAGCCCTGAGATGTGGCGTCTGCGATCGAATGACGAAGTCTATTACGATCGTTTCTGGACAAAGTCGATCCGCGAAGCAGGACAGGCTCGGCTGAAGCGAGGCAATAATCGCGGGACTCTGCTGCTCGAAAGAAATCAGTACGTGCTTGGTCAGACTGTCCGACTTCGCGCTCAGCTCACCGATCCACAGTTCGAACCGCTCATTACCGACGCCATTGGAGCTGAGATTTTCGATCCCGGCGGGCGCCCCATGATTCCGCCGTTGCAAATGCAGCGTGACACAAGTCGAGTCGGACAGTATGTCGGAAGCTTTCGTGTCAGTTCTCCCGGCGTGTGGAGAATTGCTGTTCCGATTCCGCAGTCGAGAGATGAATTATCCGAGAAGATTGATGTGGTGTTGCCGAACCTCGAAACTGACAATGCTCGACAGAATGCTCAGCTGCTGAGGTTGATGGCTGAAGACACCGGTGGCGCTTATTTTTCGATCAGCGAAGCAGCGACTGAAGTCCCGAAGCGGCTACCCAACATGGGCGAAGAGTTCCAGATTGATCAGCAGCTGAAAACACTCTGGGATCGTGAGTGGTTGATGCTCCTGCTGATCGGACTGCTTTCCATTGAGTGGTTGACCAGGAAGCTGTTGAAGCTGGCTTGAAGTGTGTTTGGAGAAGACCTTTCCTTCCTCAGTGATTTGTTTCTCTTCAGCAGCAGGCCGTCATGTCAAAACTTCGCCCTGAAATACAGTCGGTTCTTGCAATATTGCGAGGACGCATTCGCCGTTACGTGTTTCTCGAAGGAGCGGCGTTGATCCTGGCGGTCCTGGGTGGATTGTTCTGGTTCAGCCTGGCCGTCGACCATGCCTGGTTTCAGGTGAGTCGGCTGGAACTGCCTCGATGGTTTCGGGCGGGGTTTGACATTGTGGTGGTCGCCCTGATCGCCTTTCTTCTTTTGTCGTGGGTCGGACTTCGACTGTTGCGGAGTTATCGGACAAAGGCGCTGGCTCTGGTGCTGGAGCGGCGTTTTCCTGAGCTGGACGATCGCCTGGTCACGGCTGTGGAACTGGCTGAATCGCATATCGGTGACGGAAGCCAGATCGCCGCCGCCATGGCCGGGCGAACAATTGACGACGCAGTACGGGCGACTCAGTCGCTGGATCTCGGCAGCGTGTTTGATCGCCGTCCTCTGCGGAGGGCGATTGCCGCAGCCACGATTGCTGTGGCGTCGATTGGCGGTCTTGCCGTTGCCAGCCAGTCAACGCTGGATACCTGGAAGAATAGTTTTCTGAATCTCGATGCCGAGTACTGGCGGCGGGAGACCGGGTTGATTGTTCGCGTTATCGCGCAACCCGGCGACATCGTCCGTGAGTTCGATGGCCAGTCCTATAAGCATCCGCGCGGTGCGGATCTGATGCTGCAGATTGACGTCGAGGAAGGTCTCAAGGCTCCCGACAAGGTCCAGCTGAAGTACCGACTGGCGAACGGACGAGGACAGGGCTCGGTGCTATGCTCCCGCGTGGGCGATAGCCGGTTCCGACACTCGCTGGCGGCGTTGCTCGACGATGTGGAATTCTATCTTTACGGCGGAGACTTCGTGAACCGCACTCCCTATCGGGTTCACATTGTTGAGCCGCCGCAACTCGAACAGGTCGATCTGGCGTGCTTCTACCCGGCATACACTCGGATGAAGAATCCACTGTCGACGGACAGCGAGTCACTGCGGGATGTTGTTCCGGTTCGAGGAACTCAAGTGGAACTTCCTAACGAGACCGAGTTTGTCTTGAGAGCCACGTCGAACAAACCGCTGGTTCGGGTTCGCATGCAGTTTGGTGGGTATGAATTGACGTTCGGTCAAGCGATCGACGGAAAGGATCCCGAAGCACGAATCGTACACCGCAGCGACGAGGATGAAGTTCTCGAAAATCGCGGGATTTCTTCCGACGTTGCGAAACACTGGCTGGATGAAAGCGGGACGCGGCTCACAGTTCCGTTTGTGCTCAGCGCCTGTGAAACCGAAGCGGCGAAGGCACGAGCCGACTCGTTGATGACCGAGGTCGGGCCGCCCTTCGTACTGGCTCCTGACAGCAGTCTCCGAATTTATCTGGAAGACTCCGACGGGATCCTCACCTCGGAGCCGTCCAGAATTCTGGTCAGCGGTGTGGTCGATGAACCGCCCGTCGTCGAGACTCGCCTGCGTGGAATTGGTACATCAATTACCCGCAAGGCATCGATACCCGTCATCGGGCGACTGTTCGACGATTACGGACTGGCCAACGCTCACTTCGACTTCCAGATCGACGAGGCTGAAGAGCACGACGTGCGGTCGTTCGCAAACGCGTTGACTTCTGATGAGGATGGCAGCGGTCGCCGCGAGTTCATTCTCGGAAATGACGAGGAAGAGTACGAACGATTTTCGGTGCTCGCGCTGGACCTGTCGCTCGGCCAGAAGATCGTAATCAGCGTGGTGGCCACCGACCGGGATGATCTCAACGGGCCGCATGTCGCTCGTGGCGAGCGATACGCCTTCAAGGTGGTCAGCAACGAAGAATTGCAATCGCTGCTTTATCAGCGCGAGTTGAATCTGCGAGCACAGTTTGAACGAGTGATCGTCGAGACGAAGCAGACGCAGCAGGATCTAATTCTGCATCGGTCGAGACTCGACACGAAGAAACGGATGCTCGCAGATTCCGAAGAGGCCGATTCCGAAGAGACAGTGAAGCGCATCCGCGAGATCGAACTGGCGGTCACCGCATGTGCTGAAAGGTCGCTGCACGCGGTCCGGAAGAACGCCAACGAAACCGCGTCGGTGGAACTCTCGTTTCGGGACATCCGCGAAGAACTGGTCAACAACGGTCTGCACACTCCTCAGACTCTCGAGCGAATTGACGATCGCATTGTCAAACCTCTGGGCCTGATCAATCAGCAGGACTATCCCGCCGTCGATGAAGCACTGGGTGTGTTCCGCTTGACGAACGAACGCCGGAACGACGCAATCGCGTCAATCGATCACAGCGTCGAGATGCTGGGTGGCCTGATCGCTCGCATGGAGCGCGTTCTGGCCGAGATGGAGAAGTTGAAGGAGTTTCAGAAAGCCGTCGAAGAGTTGAAACTGATTCTTGAGCAGCAGCGAGGGCTGCTGGATCGCACGAAGAAAGAACGAAAAAGAAAGTTACTTCTGGAGTCTTTGCAGTAGACTGAGACTTCATGTGCGTCTGACCGCCACGTGCCAGTCAACTTGCGGTATCGGTAAGGATCAGAACGAAACTACATTGGGATTACGAGTTTCCTGTAGCAAGTGCCTTTCGGAGTCAAGTGATGAACGTTTTCCTGAGAACCCTGTGTCTGTTCGTCGTGGCTGTGACTGCTCAGCTGGATGGTGTTTCGCAGGCTTTTGCTCAGGACGAAGTGGCGAAAGAACCAGCCACTCCGAAGAAAGAACTTCCGCTTGACGTCGGCCAGCAGGCGGTACTCAGCCGGTTTGACCGGTTTGAGAAAGAGCTCGTGCAAATGGCCGAGCAGCTTCGCAAGGCGGATCCGGAACGAGCGGAACTGCTCTTTCGAACGCACAGCAAGAGTCAGCAGGAGCGGGTGATTGGCCAGATGCGGATGATTCATGAACTGCTGGGAGGCAAGCCTCCACAGTTCGGAGATTCAATTGAGCGTCAGGAAGAACTCGTCGCCAGTCTGCTCGTGCTGCTGGATCTGCTGCAGAGCGAAAACCGCATCAGCGAGATCGAGGCAGAGCGTGCTCGCGTGAATGCGATCCTCAAAAATGTCAACAAGTTGATCGGCAAAGAGAAGGACGTTCGGGCGAAGACGGAGCGCGGGGCGGACACTGATGAATCGGCGAAGGATCAGGAAGGAGTTTCCAAAGACGCGGAAAATCTGATCGAGACGATCAAGCAGCAGGACGCTCAGAAGCAGGCTGACCAGGAGGCCAGGGGAGGCAAACCCGCAGACTCGAAACCTGAGGATGGGGAAGGCGCTCCAGGAGATAAAGAGCCTGACAAAGCGGCCGACAAAGATGACAAGCCAAAGGACCCATCGAAGCCCGCAGACGGCAGCTCGAAGCCGAAAGAACCCGGAGATAAAGACCCTAAGGAAGGCGAGCCCAAGGGCGGGTCGCCGTCGGAGGGAGATCCCAAACCAGGCGACTCGCCGAGTTCGAAGCCGCAGGAAGGTCAACCTCAAGAGGGACAGCCGCAGGAAGGTCAACCACAAAGCGGTAAACCACAAAGTGGTAAACCTCAGGAGGGGCAGCCACAGGAAGGGCAGCCGAGCGACCAGCAGAAGACTCCCGGCCGCGAAGATCTCGAAGAAGCTCGCCAGGAAATGGAGAAGGCCATCGAGGAGCTTCGCAAGCAGAAGGACCGTGGTAAGGCATCACGGCATCAGGATGAGGCCATTCGGCAACTCCTGGAAGCGAAGGAAAAACTGGAAGAAATCCTGCGGCAGCTTCGCGAAGAGGAAAAGAGCCTCACGCTGGCTTCGCTGGAATCGCGGTTTCGCAAGATGCTCAGTATGCAGTTGCTGGTCTATCAGGAAACCATTCGCCTCGACAAGGAATTCCAGGGCAGCGAGAACGATGCGAATCGGATCGCTCGCGCTCGGCAGATGGCCACTCAACAGGAAGAGATCGTTCAGGAAGTCGACAAGGCTCTTGTCGTACTGCGTGAAGAAGGGTCGTCGGTCGCGTTTCCCGAAGCTGTGGAGGCGATCCGCGAAGACGCTGCTTCGATCGTTCAGTTGCTCGATCAGGCAAAGGCCGGTGAGCTGACGCAGACACTTGAGCAGGGAGTCATCGAGGCGATCGAAGAAATGATCGATGCACTTCAAAAGGAGATGGAGAAGAAGGGCGACGAGGAACCGCAGGAAGGAAAGCCTCAGGAGGGGCAGCCGCAGGATCAACCGCTGGTGGACGCGTTGTCAGAGCTGAAGATGCTGCGTTCGCTGCAGCTTCGAATCAACCGCCGCACCCGACAACTCGGGCGCATGATTGAAGGCGATCAGGCTGACGAACCGGAAGTGCTCAAGCAGCTGAAGACGCTGTCCGGTCGGCAATCCAGCGTTCAGAAAGCGACGTACGACCTCTCGACAGGCCGAAACAAATAGCCGTCGCCGTCAATCCTTGCCGACTGCTCTTCTCGGGACGACATGAGAGGCGTCTCCGCGTCTCGTCACATTGAAGGCAAAAATGACCGTGGTTCCGCGTTCTACTTGATCGCGGCTATGGCCAGATCTCCCATCAATGCCGCACGCATCGTTATCTCACGGTGCTCGTAATCGTTCGGTTGTTGCTGTTTGCTGACAAACCGGACCTATTTGCCAAACAGGCTGCGCAACGTCGAACTGTTGATTGAGTAAATGAAGCGAAGGCCTGATACTCAGATCCATATCTGAGGCCGGTTCTAACTCTTTTCAACAAATGTGACGGCAGTATTTGATACTTCTCTCTGCCACTGGGTAAAACGAGTTTACCCAGGTCTGGATGTCCCTGTCGGTTGCGTGAATGGTTTGGGGACGTCGCTCCGGTGCAGCATCAGCTGGACCAGGCAGGCCATCTGTCATGACGGGAAGTTTACGCTTCGCTGATATAGTCAATTGGTATTTCTGATTTCGATGCGATCGGGACGGATTCCTTCTCCGGATTGAGCCGGATGCTCACGTGTCATCTCGTATGAGATGCGTCTTCTGGCGTGAGAGGTTGACCTTCCGATGTCGTTCCAGAGCAGGCCAGTCCTGCGACTCGATAGACTTCGCCGCCGCACTCGTCGGCGATTCGCGTCTGCAATGCGCTCAAGATGTTGCCGCCAGACGGAGCAGTTGGAGCGTCGCGAACTGCTTGCCGTCACCCTGAATCCAACGACGGGCTTGCTCTCCGTTTCAGGAACAAATCACGCGGATCAGGTTCTGGTCGAGTTAGCTTCGGAGACTGTGCAGGTCAGCCTGAACGGTCAGCAATCCGAGTTCTTGGCATCTTCTGTGACCTCGATTTTCTTTACGGGAAAGGACGGACAGGATCACTTCGAGAATCGCACCAGCATTCCGACAATGGCGATTGGCGGTCCTGGGTCGGACACTTTGATTGGTGGTTCCGGCGACGACACACTGGCTGGCAACGTTGGCAGTGATCTGCTGATGGGTGGCGGCGGAGACGACCAGCTTGACGGTCAGCTTGGCCCTGCTGACACACTGGATGGCGGCCCGGGGGACGACATTCTCAGTGGAGGTTTAGGCGCCGATACTCTTTCGGGAGGCGTTGGCAACGACTCGCTGGATGGTGGTTCCGGCGATGATTCGCTCGACGGTGGCGATCATTCTGACTATCTGAACGGTGACTCCGGTGACGACCTGATCTTTGGAAAGGATGGTAATGACACGCTGATTGGCGGAGGTGGTCAGGACTGGCTCGACGGCGGGAATGGTGATGACGTTCTGCAGAGTGCTACTGGAGCAGCAATACAGACCGTCCACGTAACGACGCTGTCTCCCGACGGTCCAGGTTCGCTGATGGATGCCGTGTCACAGGATAACCGCCACATTGTGTTTGACGTCGGCGGTGTCATTGACTTGCGCAACACATCACTGGAGCGTCCCAACTACGAACTGCAGATTTCCAGCTCCAACATCACGATTGACGGCAGCACGGCGCCGTCGCCCGGCATTACGATTGTTGGTGGTCGAATACTGCTGTTGAATGCGTCGAATGTCACAATCACTCATATTCGCGTTCGTTCAGGTGATGATGACCGCGGCAATCCGATCCGAGGGCAGCGGGATACGCTGTCGATTATTGCGTCAGAAGACATTCTGATTCAGAACGTTTCTCTGTCCTGGTCTGAAGACGAAGTGGCAGAAGTCTGGGACCATTCCCGGCGGGTGACGTTTGATCGCGTGATCTTTTCTGAGCCGCTCGACTCATCCAACCATGCTCACAGTCTGCTGATCGGTAACGGGTCGACCGAAGTTACGATCACCAATTCGCTGTTCACGAGTATGCGGAAGCGGGCGCCGAAGTTCGCATTCGGGACCGATCTCGATGGAACCGCCAGCGGACTTGTGATGAACAACATTATCTACAATCCGCTCAGTCGAGCGATGATTGTGGGCGATGGCGCTCAGGTGGCCGCTGTTGGAAATCTCTTTATCCCTGGCCCCAACACGTTGAACTACATCGCGCTGCTGGAAGCACAGCCAGGCGTTGGCGCTGGCACAGAAATCTACTTGTCTGACAATTTCTTCCAGGATGCAGACCGCGTCATGGTAGCCAACGCCGGACGCACCACTCCGCTGTTTACGAGACCCGCGACATTCAGCAATCCAGAAGCTTACGATTGGAATGTGTCCTACAAGGCGGGCGTTGGTTCGATCCGCGGTACCACTCCAGCGGGTGTTTACGATTCTCAAGTATCCTCGCCTCCTGAAGCATGGATGAGCGTCGCGCTGGCTGCTGCATCACCGCTTCCGGTCGATCTGGTTTTCGACAGCGTGCTTGCTCAGGTTGGTGCTTTACCCTGGGCACGAGACCCTGATGATGTTCGAGTTGTCTCCGGCGTCATAAATCGTACTGGCCGAGTGCTGAAAACGACGGCCGACATTGGTGGCATGCCGAAGTACGTTTACACACCGCCGCTTCCTGAAACGTTTCGATTCGCTGTGATTGAAGAAGGCGACACACTGTTCGGCGGACCAGGAAACGACACGCTCACAGGCGGCATTGGAGACGATTCGATCAACGGCGAATCCGGCGACGATCTGATTTTCGGCGGGTTCGGCGATGATGAACTTCTCGGTGACTATGGCAGCGATACGCTCATGGGAGCGGCGGGCGTTGATCGGTTGATTGGTGGAGGCGGCATCGATCGAATCGACGGTGGCGTCGATGATGACGTTACTGTCTGGAGCGCCGGCGACGGCAACGATATTCAGGATGGTGATCTCGGTCGTGATCAGTTGCAGGTATTTGGTTCCAGCACCAGCGATGTCATTCAATTGCGGGAAGTGAACGGCAAGCTGCAGATCAGCGTCAACACAGAGTCCGTAATCATCGAACGATTCAACTCGGTAGCGATTGATGCTCGAAGTGGCAACGACCTGATCACGACCGACGATCTGCGGAATTTCGCCAGCGATTATCCAACATACGAACCGAACAACTTTTATTTCTCGATCCTGGGTGGAGACGGGCAGGACACGATTCAGACGTCGTCGGCAGCTGATCCCTACATTGGATTCGAGCTGCACGGCGGAGAGGGGAATGACACTCTCCAACTGCCAGCATCATTGACGGAAATACTCGGAACGTCGATTGACACCAACTCCGCGTTCGGTGATGCCGGTGACGATTCCATCATCGGTGGCAGCGCCAGTGAAACGCTAAACGGTGGCAGTGGCAATGACTCGATTCTCGGAGGCAGCGGAGAAGACACTCTGCTGGGTGAGGCAGGCGATGATACGCTGAACGGCAACGCCGATGAGGACTTGCTGAATGGCGGAGACGGCAACGATGAATTGATCGGTGGCGGAAGTGATGACGTCCTCTACGGGATGGCAGGAAACGACGAGATTCTTGGCAATTCCGGCTCTGACCTTCTTGACGGCGGCGACGGAGAAGACACTCTCGACGCTGGCGAGGGTAATGACATGCTTCTGGGAGGGGCCGAAAGAGATCTGCTGGTTGGCGGCGGTGGGAACGATCAACTCGACGGCGGCGATGGCCAGGACACGCTTGCCACAGGCGGCGGTTCCGACACGTTTATCAATGTCGCCGGAGATATCCTCGATGAAGCCTTTGTCGCATGGTTCACTGATGGGTTCGGCACATAGATGCAACGTGACGAGAGTTCAACAGTCGCCGAGTCGAGTACGGGTTGCTAGTCTTGTTGAAAAGAGTTTCAGCATTTAACAGCCCACTGCAGGCATGTTGTACGCCAGCGGATCCGCCTTCATGTCGTTCAGGAAACCAACATCCGTGATGTTTGCAGAGAACCCGTTGCAACCGTACGAAATGTGGATGCGCAAGGCGCTGGACGAAGCGGCGGTCGCCTTCGAGCAGGGTGAAGTGCCAGTGGGCGCTGTGATCGTTCATGGAGAATCGATCATCGGGACCGGCTACAACCAACGGGAATCGCTACAGGATCCGACCGCTCATGCCGAGATCATTGCCATCACGCAGGCTGCTCAGACACTCGGTTCGTGGCGGCTTACGGACTGCACACTGATCGTCACGCTGGAGCCTTGCCCCATGTGTGCAGGCGCGATCGTCCAGGCACGCATTCCGACGGTCGTTTACGGCACGACCGACCCGAAAGGGGGCGCGTGCCACACGCTCTACCAGATCACCGACGACGAACGGTTGAACCACCGCTGCACGGTTCTTGGCGGTGTCCTGCAGGATGAATGTCGAGCGTTGCTGCAGGAGTTCTTCCAGGCTCGCCGATCCGAAGGGAAGAAGTGACGGGAAAGCTGGCTGCGTGTGACAACGAGATATCTGGATTCGGGTTCTGGCGGGTATCACTTCTAAAGTTCCGGAATCGGCTCGTCTGAAGCGACGTCTTCGCCTTCCCAGTTGACCTTTCCGTTTTCGAAGGTCAGCACTCGATGCTTGCTGCCGGGGGCGGGTTTGCGGTCGATCTTCGGGATCCACTCTCGATGCTGTGCGATGACGGCAGCGTACTTTGGATTACCGGCGAGGTTGGTCCATTCGTTGGGATCTTTTCGCATGTCGTACAGCTCTTCCGAACCGTCGGCGTACGTGATGTACCGCCAGTGCTCGCTACGGATTCCATGATTGCCGGTGTTGTGAGTCGTGATCGCTGGCCATTCGCGTTCGGCATTCGCATCTTTGAGTTGCGGTACCAGGCTGTGTCCTTCGAGTGTTGAGTTCTCAGGCAGGCCGCATAGTTCGAGCAGTGTGGGGTACATGTCGAGCAGTTCAGCAGGTTTCGCACAGCGTCCGGATTTCGTGATTCCTGGCCCTGCGAAGATCAGAGGAACGCGAGTTCCGTCATCCCACAGCGTGTTCTTTCCGGTGATGAGTTTCTCGCCGAGATGCCAACCGTGGTCCGACCAGACAACGATGATCGTGTTGTCGGCCTGACCGCTGTTCTCCAGTGCGGCAATCACGCGGCCGATCTGACTGTCGACGAAGCTCGTACATGCCAGGTACGAACGGCAGAGATTCTCCCACTGGTCGGCTTCTTCGAGGAACTTGAAACGCGGCTCCGGCAGTTTCCAGTGGAGATACCACGAGAACCGCGGAGTGTCGTCGCGGTCATGTCTCATGATCGGCGGCAGCAGCGATCTACCATCGGGATACAGGTCGAACCACTTCTGAGTTGCGTAACACGGGACGTGTGGCAGGAAGAAGCCGACGGAAAGGAAGAATGGTTCGTCAGGAGTGGCTTCAAGCTGTTCGACGGCCCAGCTGGCAACTTTCCAGTCGCCTTTGTCTTCGTCTTTGTGAGGAAAGACGCCCCAGTCCACAAGCGGATGAGCTGACGGAGTGTTGACCAGCTTCGCCTTTGGTTTGACTCCGACTCCGGCTGGCGGGCCGAGGATGTCGAACTCGGAATCATTCTTCTGTCGTCCGGAGCCGCCGTGATAAATTTTGCCTGTCGAGTACGTTTGATATCCGTGCTTCTTCAGGTACTGAGGCAGGGTCACGTGATTCTTGAATTCGTCCAGCGTCCTGAACCACGGTGACAGACCGCAGACTCCGGTCGTCGATGGTCGCAGTCCCATCATGAGGCTTGTCCGGGACGGATTACAGAGCGGCGCCTGACAGTGAGCGTTAAGAAAGACCGTTCCTCGTTCTGCAATTCGGTCAATGTTGGGCGTTATCGCTGCGGGATGCCCGCCAAGGCAGCCAATCCAGTCGTTCTGATCATCGATCGCGATGAACAGAATGTTGGGCTTCTGGGCGGCTCGAGCTTCGACTACGAAAACGAAAGTCAGAAATATTCCGACCAGAATCAGCAGTGGCGACAGCGCTGGCTTCGACATTGAGTATCCTTAGTTCTGCGGAGCGGCGGTTGACAGAAGCCGCGTGAGCCGGGGTGCGATCTTTGGCACCTGGAAGTTTCAGAAGTATATCCGGGATCATTTCCGATTCCGAATGCCCCCGAGTCATATCGTGGCGTCGCGTTTTTGTGATGACGGCGTCTGTTGGCATTGAGGTCGTATTTCATGGTGGCTTCTCAGATCATCGTTCTGGAGAAACGCCCTCGCTGGGCTCCCGAACTGCACCGGCAGTTCAGGGATGCGCATGTCGTTGTGCGGGCCTGCCGGGACACGGCCAGTCTTCGTGAACGGGTTTCAGCAGCACGAACATCGGGAAGCAACTGCATTGCTGTGATGAATCTCGCTGGCTGGCCGGGCGAATGCCTGCCCATGATCCTGTGGTTGAGCCGTCTGGAAATCAGCACCGTGATTGTCGGTTACGGTGGAATTGAGGTGCTGGAACCGTCGCTGCGAGAGCTGGGAGCAACCACGGTCCTGCTTCCGCCTGTGAACGGTCCTGATATCGGCAATGCGTGTCGAAGACTGCTGGGGCAACATTCGATAGAGTCCCGTTAGACGGCAGCGACGAATGTTGCCGGAACGGCAAGCACGAGCTGTCTGTCCGGCTCGCGTATCTGACGGCGAATTCCGGGCTGGCTCGATGACTCCTTGACGAACAACTTGAGGGAAGGCTGAATGAGAATTATCCGTGGGCGATTTGGCAGGCGAAAACTTCTGAGCAATCCCGGTGACGTCACCCGTCCAATCACTGACCGTGTCAAAGAAAGCATGTTCGAATACGTCGAGGATGAGCTTCAAGGTGCGCGTGTCGCTGACATCTTCGCCGGGACGGGGACGATTGGTCTGGAGTCACTCAGTCGTGGTGCGCACTCGATCGTCTTCTTTGAGCGCGACCGCAAGGCCATGGAGTTGCTGAAAAAGAACGTGGAGTCTCTCGGGGTCGAGGACGAGACCCTGTGCTGGGCGACAGATGTCATGAAGACGTCTTTCCGCCCGAAGAACTGTGAGGGAATGACACCATTCGACTTTGTCTTCTTTGACCCGCCCTACCGGATGGTCGAGGACATCGTTCCGGGAAGGCTACTGTTCAAATCGCTTGAACGACTGGCGCGCGTAGACGTGACTTCGGAACAGGCGTCACTGATCTTCCGGACTCCGAAACGCGCGGTGTTTCATTTGCCGGAAGTCTGGAAGCTGGAACGCAAGCTGGATTACTCAAGGATGGAAGTCCACTGGTTTCGCAAACAGTCGAATTCGCCGGACGATAAACAGAGTGAGGCCTCGGAACCTGGTCAGAAAGAAGATTCACTCAACCTGTAGAGGTCAGCCAGGTATGCAAAACATCGAGATCGCACGTCTTTTTGAAGAACTTGCAGACCTGCTTGAGTTGCAGGGAGCCAACGCGTTTCGGCTTCGCGCTTATCGAAACGCCGCAAGGACACTCGCAAGTCTGCCAGAGGCTGTTTCTGAACTCGCAGAGAGCGGCGCCAAGTCTCTGCAAAAGATCCCGGGAATCGGAAAGGACCTCGCCGAGAAACTGGTGGCAGTCGTTGAGACCGGCGAGTTGCCTCAGCTCGAAGAATTGCGGCAGCAGATACCGGTGGGCGTTGTCATGATGTTGCGAATTCCTGGCATCGGTCCGAAGAAAGTCGCGGCGATCTTTAACGAGCTGGGACTAACGACGCTTGATCAACTTCGGGAAGCGGCCGAGATGGGACAAATTGCGGAACTCAAAGGCTTCGGTGCGAGAACGGCGACAACGATTCTTGAAGGACTGGATCAAGTTGAACAATCGGCTCAACGCGTTTATCACGCGGATGCCAGACCTGTCGTCGAGCAAATCATCCGGTCATTACAGTCGCTGGAATCGGTCACACAGGTCAGTGCGGCTGGCAGTTTTCGGCGATGCCTTGAGACCGTCGGCGACCTTGATGTGCTCGTGACATCGACGGACTCCGCTCAGGCGATGGACGCGCTGGCACAACACCCATTAGTGGAGAAAGTGCTCGCGCGCGGCGAGACGAAACAACGCGTCCGTCTGAGTCCGGTATTCGACGGGATCAAAAAACTCGAACTCGATCTAAGAGTCGTTCCCGACGAGTCGTACGGCGCGGCAATGCAGTATTTCACCGGGTCAAAGGAGCACAACATTGTGATCCGACGACGTGCTCAGGAACTCGGACTGAAAGTGAATGAGTACGGCGTTTTCCGCGACCAGGAGTACGTCGCTGGTCGCACCGAAGAGGATGTCTATGCGGCTCTCGGGCTGCCGTTCATCGCTCCTGAACTTCGAGAGAATCGTCGCGAATTTGAACTCGCCAGCGCAGGCACACTTCCGGAACTGATCACCGTGGACGACGTCCTGGGGGATCTGCATATGCACACGACGGCGACTGATGGTCAGGCTTCGATTCTCGAAATGGCCGAAGCGGCGAAAACTCGCGGTCTGAAGTACATCGCGATTACAGACCACTCCAAACGAGTCACGATGGCCAACGGGCTTGATTCCAAACGGTTAAGGGCACACTGGAAGAACATCGAGAAAGCTCGATCAGAAATCTCCGGTATCGAAATTCTGTGCGGTATCGAGTGCGACATTCTTGAAGACGCGACGATGGATCTGCCGGACGATGTACTGGCTGAAGCGGACTGGGTTGTTGCAGTCCTGCATTACGGCTTGAAGCAGCCTCGGGATCAGATCAACAAGCGTCTCTTGACTGCGATTCGAAATCCGCATGTGTCAGCCATCGGTCATCCGAGTGGCAGAGTGATCGGCAAACGTCCCGGCGCCGACATCAGTTTTAACGAAATCTTTCAAGCCGCTGCCGATCATGGCTGCATGATGGAAATCAACGCGCACCGTAGTCGACTGGATCTGGACGACGTTCACGCTGCTGCTGCAAAAGACTTCGGGATTCCCATCGTTGTCAGCACCGATGCTCACAGCGTCCACGGATTCGGCGAACTGCAGAATGGGATCAACCAGGCCCGGAGGGCCGGACTGACAAGGCAGGACGTAGCGAACACTCGGACGTTCAACGAGTTTCAAAATCTGATCCGCTAACATCGAGGGACGTGGCACTTCGTAAGGGATTTGGTGCCTCGCCCACCTCAATTCGATCGTTTCAGCCCCAACAGGCACTGGCATTCGTTCGGCGATCGCAAGCGGAAAAATTCGTGAACAAAAACAACAGGCCGGGGAGCATTGCTTCCCGGCCTGCTTCTGTCTGTACAAATCCCACATCGTTATTACGGATTTGACCGAGTTTCAGCTCAACTTCTTGTTGCATGTTTTGCAGCGCACACGTCGGCGAACGACCTTTCCGCACTTCGGACAACGGGCGGTAGATCGAGCCTTATGAAGTTTCGTTCGGGGTCGCTGAACCATGATTCACCTGTATTACAAAGCTTTGACTGACGTCTTCTGTTAACTGACGTTTCATTACCGGGGGGAACGCAGAAATTTATCGCCGTGCGTCCACACTCGCAACCG
This sequence comes from Planctomycetota bacterium, assembly GCA_027624335.1. GTDB lineage: Bacteria > Planctomycetota > Planctomycetia > Planctomycetales > Planctomycetaceae > JABMPE01. The sequence goes on along the minus strand of JAQBWV010000033.1, from coordinate 19,822 downwards.
ACTTGATCGTCGGTGGTCGGTAAACGTCCGAAACTTCACTGCCACTGAGAACAAAAAAGCCCTCTAATGAGGACACCAGAGGGCTCTTGTGCTTGATTGACAGAACGGATTCGAAATCCTCACTGTCGAAAGAGTCAATCTTCTTCGACGTCTTCTCCGTCCGGGCCATGATCTACACAGTCTTCGTTGTGCCAGAGCGGCAGACCAGCAGCGTATCGGGCTGCCAGCATGCAAACTTTCTCTTCCGACCCTGGCTTAGCGACGGTAGGAGAATCCGGGACGATGCCGAGACTCTCGAAATCGAGTGCTGGATACTCTTCCAGCATGCTGAAATTGTCATCATCTGTTTCGTATTTGTTCATTTCGACATCCACTAGCGGCATCGGGTTTTACTCCAGCTCTAGGAAGGGGGCCAAAGCGGGGGACTGGATTGATCAAACGGGCAACAGCCCGATCCGGGCAGCAACTTTTGAGACAGTGCTCAATTGGTCAAATAGTGCAAAATCATTGTCGGCGCAAAACGGTCTCGCAGAAAAACCGACTCAGGAGTGTCGTACAACGCTGTCCGACAGTAAACGGTGGGATTCGAAGTGCATATGCACGCTCAATGCAGCTCTCTGGCAATTGTGTTCTGTAGCTAAGAAGCCGAATGTGCCAGCGAAACGGATGAGCGTGAAAAAGGGGGTTTATCAGGTGGGTAACTGGGGAAATTCTCAGGTCAATCGTTCTGGAAGTCAACAACAAAATCTTCTTTCCGAGGGACAAACCGGCCAATCGATCTGAGAGCTGAAAACGAGCTAATTCCAGTGAAGTTTCTGGAAGAGACAGGTTCCCATCAAACAGAATCCTGACCGGCACGGGAGGGCCGACTGACTTTGTATCGCTTCAGTTTTCGGTCCAGAGTGGAACGCTCAATCCCCAGAATCTGAGAGGCGACCGACTTATTCCAACTGGTTCTTTCGAGCGTAGTGAGGATGTACTCTCGCTCCAGTCGTTCCAGAGATATGTCACGGGTGTCGACCTTCACCGGCTCGATCGTCGCAATCCGGGATGCAGCAGATGACGTGCGTGTTGATAGTTGGATGTCGGATGGCTCGATCGTCGAATCCCGGGCCAGGATGACTGCCCGTTCGATCGTGTTCTGCAGTTCACGAATGTTGCCAGGCCAGTTGTATTCCATCAGCCGATGCATGGCCGCTTCTGAAAAACTATCCACTCGGTTACTGGTCCGCGAGGAAAATCTGGTGAGAAAATAGTGTGCGAGGACCGGAATATCAGAAGCGTGATCACGAAGTGCCGGTACCGCAATTTCCATCACGAACAATCGAAAGAAGAGATCCTGCCGAAATTTTTTCTCTTCGATTGCCTGTTCAAGATCGCGATTGGTTGCAGCGACAACTCGAACATCAACGGTGATCGGGCTCCCGCCACCCACGCGTTCGAAAGGATGGCCCTCAAGGACGCGAAGAAATTTTGCCTGCACAGGCAGGCTCATTTCACCGACTTCATCAAGGAATAGTGTGCCTCGATTGGCCTGCTCGAACTTACCAATTTTTCGACCGGATGCCCCGGTGAATGAACCCTTTTCGTGACCGAAAAGTTCACTTTCGAGCAGTGTCTCGGACAAGGCGGCGCAGTTCATACAGACAAAGGGTCCGCCGCGTCTGTCACTGCTGAAATGAATTGCCCGAGCGACAAGCTCTTTGCCAACGCCACTTTCACCTCGAATCAGCGCCGTCGCGTCCGTGGGAGCAACCCTCGCGATGGTGTCTTTCAGTGCTTCCATTGCTGGACTGTCGCCGACGAGATCGCTTTCTATCGCAAGCTGGTGCCGCAGTGTATTGGCTTCGTCTCTGGCTTTGGCCAGACCATCCTGCAGACTGAGTTTCTCCTGTAGATGCTCGAGCGCAACAGCAAACTGGTCTGCCACTGCAAGTGTGTAATCAAGGTCGTCGAGTTCCAGATGCCTACCGCCACGCGTTGTGTAGAGATGTATCAGGCCGTAAATCGCTTCCTTCGTGCGGATCGGAGCGCAGATCACGCTGTCTGCCTGAAGTTGCTGCAAGCTAGCCTTATCAGTCAGGCGACTGTCGTCTTTAATATCGCGAGCCAGTACTGCTTCCCAGTCATTGAGCACAATCGTCGAAAGTGAGTTGGATACTTTCTCGTAGGATTCGTCACCCGCCGTTCTGTAAGCGGCGATCCGAAGCTGAGAAGGATCTGGTCGAATCGAATTTTTTGGAAGGAGCAGAATCGCTCCGATGCTCACGTTTCCGTCGGAAAACAGACCATCCAGGACAATTTCAGAGAGCTCCTTAATATCTCGAGTCGAGCCCATCTCGAGTGCCAGACGGTACATGCGAGCCAGTTCCTGACTGGCTCGGTCACGACCAATTGCTTCGGAACCGCCCCCCGAGTGATACCTCGTCTTGTGTCGGCGAAAGACGATTTCCGGTTCAGGAGTTGCTTCGGATAGTGGCGTCGAGCCATCACAGGTTTCCGTTCCGCTATCCAGAACGACTTCGCCGCCGTCGGACGGTCTGGAGATGTCCCTGGTAAAGACGAGGTAGCATTCGCCCAGCTGGATCTGGTCGCCGTCGCTCAAGGACCAGTCATCGGTCACCCGGCATCCTTCAACAAGCGTTCCATTGCGGCTTCCGAGATCTTTCAGAATCCATTCGCCGTCGGCCTGGTAGATTTCGCAGTGATGCCGGCTGCATATATCGTCTGGCACCACGACCCGGTTAGTGGGCGCACGACCAATCGTTGTCACCTGCCCGGGAGCGAGGCGGAACACATTCCGCCACTTCAGCTCATCCCGAAGTATCAGATACACCGACTGATCCGAAACGGAAGCCGAGTTGGTCCGCTCATGTGACATATGCCGAAGTTGTCCTCGTCAGAATTTCAATTGAAGAATCGTCGTCTTGCGTTCGTAACGCCAAGGATGCCTGCTGCGGACAGCAAAAGCAAAACTCTGCGGGGTTGGCAAGAATTTCTCGGTCAGAAACGCGTCGCGTAACTGCTCACGGCTGAAAGGCCGAGACTAATGATCCACCGAGGGCGCTGATTCTTGAGTCAGCATAAACAAGCAACAAACGAGCTGGCAACGAATATCACGCTTTGGAACGCTCTCGTGTGAGTTCTTTCGCAGGCTGCCTCCATATCTTCGCCAATTCGGAAAACCTGACAGAGCAATCCGGTGCAAACTGTCGGGGCCACGTTGAGTCACTCGGCAAAGTCGCATAGGCTGGCTGTGATGCAATCTCAGATTGCCGAGTTTGATACTCTGAACAATCTGCAGTACCTGTTGCGTAACCACAATTCCGGAAACTCACCACACAACGGTCGAGGAGCACGGCATGTCTGTTGTTCGACATCCAGAAATTTCGCGGCGCACGTCTATCCAGGCGGGCGGAGTGAGTCTGCTCGGTCTTGGCATGAATCATCTTGATGGTTTGCGTGCTGCGGATGCTGATTCGCGAATGCCTGCTGAGTCTCAACATCGTTCGGTGATCTACATTTTCCTATCTGGAGGACTGGGTCAACATGACAGCTTCGACATGAAACCGGACGCGCCCGATAATATTCGAGGTGAGTTCCAGCCAGTGTCGACTCAGACTCCCGGTCTTCAGATCTGCGAGCATATGCCAGAACTGGCAAAGTGCAGTCAGCAGTGGTCGATCGTCCGATCCTTGACTCATCCCTACAACGAGCACTCGCAAGGACACATGGTGATGCTGTCCGGGCGGACTCCCATGCCGCCGACATTCAATGCCAGCAAGCCCAGGCCTGAAGACTGGCCATCGATCGCGGCGATTTCGGGGGATCATTTCCCAGCGACGAACAATCTCCCGCCAGCCGTCGTTCTGCCAGAGCGGCTTATTCACCGCACAGGTCGAGTTCTTCCGGGGCAGTTTGCCGGGCAGATGGGACAGCGTCGGGATCCGTGGTTTGTGGACGCGTCGCCATTCAATGGAACCACCTATGGCGCATTTCCCGAATATGAATTTCACCACGCCCGAGGAGCAGAACATGTCGCATCCCTGAAGTTCCAGGCTCCGAGTCTGGAACTACCGGAAGGTTTCACGCACCCACGAATCGCACGTCGCTTTCAACTGATGACGGAAGTCGAGCGACAACGACAGGAACTTGATCGGTACGCATCGACTCAGCAGTTTGATCGGTTTCGACAGGGAGCCATCTCTCTGCTGACAGATCAAAAGGTGCGACATGCGTTTGACGTCGTGAAGGCAGACGACCGCATTCAGGACCGTTACGGTCGCAATTCATTCGGGTGGTCTCTGCTGATGGCTCGTCGCCTGGTGGAAGCTGGCGTCAGTATGGTTCAGGTGAACCTTGGTAATAACGAATCCTGGGACACACACGGTAACGCATTTCCGAATCTGAAGGACAAATTACTTCCGCCGATGGATCGTTCGGTAGCAGCGCTGCTGGACGACCTGAGTGAGTCGGGGATGCTGGATTCGACGCTGGTCGTGATGGCCGGAGAATTTGGTCGTACTCCGAAAGTGTCCGGCCTTCCCACCCATTACAAGAAGCCGGGGCGAGATCATTGGGGTGCCGTTCAGACTGTCTTTTTCGCCGGTGGGGGCGTGCAGGGCGGACGTGTGATTGGCTCATCGGACAAGATCGGCGGATATCCCGCTGCCGACCCACAGAAGCCGGAAAACATGGCGGCGACCATCTACGAGTCGCTTGGTATTCCTCGCACAGCCGCGTGGAAGGACGACTTGAACCGCCCTTACCACATCTACCATGGCGAGCCCATTTCCGGTTTGACTTAGTGGGACAGCGCTACTGTTTTTGGTCTGAGTCGTTGTGAACAGCAGGAGGAGTAGCAGAGGAAGTACTCTCGGCAAGAGTCAGCAACTGCAATCAGGTACGTTCCGCTTCGCTACTCGCACACTACCGTTCACACGTCCTGCAGCATGACTCAGATGTACGATTAATCCATTCACACGTCGCTTATTACGACCTGCATCTTGTTTTCGGGCGTCACACCGCGATCTGAAATGTCGGCGAGGAATCGAATTGCCGTGCTTTCGCGACCTCGCCTATCATGCTGCCAATACTCAGGCTGGTTTTCGATTCGAAAACCGTGCGGCGGCTCACCAGGTCGTACGGGCATTTGTTCCGAAGATAGAAAAAAGCCAACAGGTCGCGGTGAGGATTTCGTAGGGATCCCCCGTTGTTTCCCCCGAATCGCGAACCATCCAGAACGATCCGCGCGTTAGCTCCACTCAACACGGTCGGAGAATTTCCCATGAGAAGGCCTCGTACCTTCCTGATTGATCGCAAGCATTTCTCTGGGATTGCGATCGCCGTTCCATTCTGGATCGCCGTGATCGTTGCTGGAGCCGCGTCGGGATTCGTCATCCCTCAATGTGCGAACGCGCAAACCGGAGTGTTTGATCTCAGAAGTCTCACCGGGAAACCACCCGTCCAGAAGGCGTCTTCCGACGCCAGGTTTACGATCGAGCCAGCCACCGCGAAAGCGGGCGATGTCGTGACAGTGAAGGTTGTCCTGAATCTGCCAGCGGGTTCTCACACTTATTCGATGTCCAAGGGCTTCAGCGGGCGAACAAAGTTTGAAGTGAAAGACGCAACCAGTGTCGATTCAGTTGATGCTGACTTTGTGGCATCGTCAAAGCCGAAATCAAAAGACGACCCTTTGCTTGGGCAAACAGTCGAAACACACGAAGGCACCGTGTCGTGGACTCGTCGTTTTCGAATCAAGACGAGTGCCTCGCCCGGAACCGTGAAGATCGCTGGCGAGATGCGCTACCAGGTCTGTGACGCTCAGAGCTGCCGCCCGAAGACTCAGAAGTTCGACCTGGCACTCGGAGTCGCAACTGCAGCTGTGCCCATTTTTGAATTCAAGTACGCACCCACGAGAACTGTCGGCGGCGTTGAGCACCCCGGCCCGTCCGTATGGACCGCCCGGTTATCTCCAGCAACCGCCGCTCCTGGCGAGAACGTTACGCTCTCTGTGACCGCAAAAATGACGGATGGTTATCACACTTTCGCACTTGATCAGGACCGACGAAACTTTGGGCTGCCGACGGTTATCACGGAGATGAGTCTTTCAGGACTGAAGCATCTCGATTCACCTGGCAGTTTCAAGCCGAGTCGCAAGGCTGAGCTTCACGAATTCTCCGGCAAGGTTCAGCGGATTCATCACGACGAAGTGACATGGACTCGCGACTATGTCGTCACCGACGCAGACACAGCGAGCGGCTACGGAATCTCCGGTAAAGTCAGCTTTCAGATTTGCGACGCGAACAGCTGTCGCCCCGGACGTTTCTCGTTTCAGTTGGGTGCAGTCAGTGACCCTCCACCAGCTTCGGAACCAGTCTCGAAGCCTGCGTCGGCTTCCTTCCTGGACGAATTGAACTATCGCGAGCCGGGTGCGTCGGGTGCTGCGGGGCTCGGTCAGTATCTGCTGTTCGCGTTTCTTGGTGGGCTGATTCTGAACATCATGCCGTGCGTTTTGCCGGTAATCGCCATCAAAGTTTTGAGCTTCGTTCAGCAGGCGGGGGAGGATCGTGGCCGTATATTTCTGCTGAACGCGACTTACTCTCTGGGAGTGATTTCCGTTTTCATGCTTCTGGCAACTTTGGCCGCCTTTGCAGGAACGAGTTGGGGCGGTCAGTTTCAGAGCGTAGAGTTTCTCGTCGCCATGTCGGCCCTCGTGTTCGTAATGGGTCTGAGTCTGCTTGGTGTGTTTGAGATTCCGATTCCTGGCTTTGTCGGCTCGTCTGCAGGAGGCCGTCAGGAAGGGCTCGGCGGAGCATTCATGACGGGCATCTTTGCGACGGTGCTTGCGACACCGTGCAGCGGTCCGTTTCTTGGCCCGACACTTGGCTGGTCAATTCAACAGCCGCCTGGCGTCATCTATATGATCTGGGGCATGATGGGGCTTGGAATGGCCTCACCGTATCTGTTGTTCGGGATGTTTCCCGGAGCCATTCGTTTCTTACCGAAACCGGGTAACTGGATGATCCGATTCAAGCAGATCGCCGGGTTCATCATGCTCGGAACGACCGTCTTTCTGTTGTCGATTCTCGACGAAGCATACCTCATTCCAACGCTCGTCATGTTGCTCGGTGTGGGCATCGGAGTGTGGATGATCGGGAATCTCTACGATCTTTCCTCGCCGCCGGCGATGCGCCGCAAAGTAAAGATTCTCGCCCTTTGTTTGTCCGGTGCGATCTGCGGTTATGGTTATCAGCTCGCTTCGGCTGACGAGAAGCTGCATTGGGAACCGTTCACTTCCGGCGCCGTTGCCGCAGCTCTGAAAGACGGCAGGCCAGTCATGGTCGACTTTACCGCCGACTGGTGCCTTACCTGCAAGGTCGTTGAGAAGACAACGCTTAACACGGACTCAACCCGCAGTGTTGTTGACGCTCACAGATTCGTCACGCTTAAGGCTGACTGGACTGACGGTTCGGACGAGATCCGAAATCTATTGAACCGACTTGGTGGAGACAGCATCCCAACGCTGGCAGTGTTTTCACCTGCTCGACCGACCGAGCCGATCGTGCTGCGTGACGCCTGGAGCCAGTCTACGTTGCTTCAGCAACTCGAAACCGTCGTCGCGGAGAATCGACAGGCCCGCGGGCCTCAGGTAAGCGTTCTCACTCCCTGATTATTTCGATCACTTTCGCAAGACGAGCGGCTGCCGCAAGGATTTCGGCAATGACTGTCTCAGTGATTTTGCTGGAGTGATGTTTATGGAGTTCAGTGGGCCAGCGGACCGAGGATCGCCAGACGTCTGTGTGCGGGATTACTCATGACCGCATTCGGCGCGACACTGTTTCAGCTGGCATTCGGTCGAGAGGGATTGGCCCAGTTGCCGGAGTAATCTACTCCGGATACGACGACACCTTTTTCATGCCAGTTGGAGCCGGCAACCACGTCCGGGGTGCAGTAGCGAAGCGTGAGGCCGCATCGGCGGCGGTCAGAGTTATTAGCTTCAGAACCGTGCAACAGTAGATCCGAGTGCAGCGAAATTTCGCCCGCCTTCAATTCGTCGTAGACGACTTCACCGTATTGCTCAGCGTTGTCGATTGTTTGATTGAGCACGTTGCCTTCGTCGTCGGAACTTGGCCGATACGTCAGATGCCCGACGTGCTGAGAGCCTGCCACAAATCTCATGCAGCCATTTTCGATGTCTGCATCATCAATCGCCAGCCAGACAGTAGCGGCCTTCGACGGTGTCAGCGGCCAGTAGCTGGCATCCTGATGCCAGGCAACGGACTTTCCGTCGAAAGGCATCTTGCAGAAAAAATGCGAACCCCAGCCGATGACATCTTTGCCCAGGATGTCCTTCACGAAAGCGACGATGCGAGGCTCACGAAGCAGGTCATATACGGGCCCATACATGAGGTGAGCACTGCTGATTGAGTAGCTGTCTCCACCGGCCGCGATTGTCCGGTTGAGCAGGCCGTCGAAGTACAGTCGAATCTCGTTCGCCGCTCTGGCCGGGAACACGAGTAGATTTCTGAGGTAGCCGTCGCGGTTGTACTGCTCAATTTGCGAAGGAGTCAGTGTGTCGGGATCGGTAACCTGGCTCGGATAAAATCGCAGATCACGATCCATCTGTTCCAGTTCCGATTGATCGGGAACGGCATTGAATTTCGGCATGTTGCGGTCTTTTATGATCAGCAGTCGCTGGTATCAGATCTGCCGTGTCAGTTGGCAATTCGATAAAGGTGTTTTTCGCTACGGATCAGAAGTGACGAACCGAACACTGAATAAGAGGCGAACGTCCTTGCTTCCAACTGGTTCCGGCCCACTTCGTTGAACGTTGTCCCCGCGCGAAACACGATGCCTTCGCCTTCCTCGGACTGGACATACACGTTTCCATCGGCGGAAAGTGGCGAAGCGGAATACTTACCACCAAGTCGTTCCTGATAGTGGAGTTCGCCCGTCTTCGCGTTGAGGCAGGAAAGAACGCCACCGTCGCTGACAACGTATAACTCGTCCCCAACGACTAGCGGCGAAGGTGTGTGTGGTGCCCCTTTTTCCAGCGTCCAGCGGACGTGAGTCTTTGTGATGTCTCCCTTACCTGTGGGATCGATCGCCAGCAGCCTGGCCTTATCGAAGCCACTGGAGACATACACCAGTCCGTGAGCAAACACCGGGCGTGGAACGACCGAGTAGCCGTCCACATAGTCAACCTTCCAGATGACGCTTCCGTCTTTCGGATCGTACCCGTAGACGGCGCCTGCTCCCTGAGAAACAATCTGCGTCTTTCCGTCAACGGAAATCAGCAACGGGGTTCCGAAGGCGAACGTCTTCTTCAGATGTTTTGCGGTTCGATCCGTGTTCCAGCGAATCTTGCCGGTTGTCTGATCCATGGCGGCGATGAACTCAACATCTCCGCCGTCGCATGAGACAACCAGCAGACCATCCACGAGAACCGGCGAGCCGCCATTTCCGTGAACCGGGATATATTTCAGTTCCTGATTCTGCCAGATGATCTTTCCGTCCAGCGTCAGGCAAGCCGTACCATGAACGCCGAAGTGAACGAACAGGTGCTTGCCATCCGTAATTGGCGTGGCACTGGCATGACTGTTCTTACCGTGCACTTTGTCTGCTCGAGTCCCTGTTGCCTTCTGACGGAAAACTTCGACATCCCACTGCACGGCTCCTGATTCTGCATCCAGACAGAGCGTTCTCAGCGACTGTTCAGGACCAAGCTCCTCGCCGCCTGCGACCGAAGTCGTCAGGTAAATTCGATCTCCCAGCACGACAGGCGACGACCATGCCAGGCCCTCGATCGCGCGTTTCCATACAAGGTTCTGATCGGCGCCCCATGTGGTTGGCAGACCCGTCGCGGACGAGTGGCCGTCGGCACTGGGGCCGCGGAACTCCGTCCAGTCTTCGGCGGATGATTCAACTGTTGAAACAACAGCAAAAATGGTGGCCAGAGATATCAGGAATCGCATATGTCGAGTCTCCGGTGTTCGAAATTCAGGACGACGGCGAGCAGAAGTGCCCGCGTTAATTTTACAACTGGCAAGAACCTGTTCAGTTCCAGCATCCTGTGAAGCACTCTCTCAATGAAGACACGTGTCACTTTCAGTCGAAGTCAACAATCTTGATGACTTCCAGCCGGAGCGTTCCACGTGGGACTTCGACTTCGACCTGGTCTCCTACTTTCTTCCCGGACAACGAACTCGCCAGCGGACTGCTGGTAAGAATCTTCATCACGTCGCCGGTGTAATCTTCTTCACCGGGACCCACGAATTCATACGTCTCCAGGTCGTTGAGATCAAGATCCTTAACGGTCACGGTCGAACCGAATGTGACAACACCTTTGGGCAGACTTGCCTTATCGACGATTTCACACTGGGAGAGCTTCGTCTTCAGCTGGTTGATCTTGGCCTGTGTCATGCCCTGAGCTTCGCGCTGGCCGTGATACTCGGTGTTCTCTTTCAGGTCACCTTCGGCTCGAGCTTCCGCAATCGCGGCCGTAATGACGGGCATCACGTCGTCCTCGAGATGTCGGATCTCTTCACGGAGTTTGTCGTATCCTTCTCGTGAGATTGGATTCGGCATGGAAATTCTCCTTCGCGATCAGATCAGGCCCGGCTTAACTCTCGGGCGCAACAGGAACTGGCGGTCACAGCGAGTTTTTGAAACGCGCCACAACCGCCAGTAGTCATTTCGAATTATCAGTTCAGTATTGTGTCGTGACTGGTTCGCCACAACCTTAGAGCAATTCTGTTAAACGTCGGTCCAGGCTCTGTTCTTTGCACTTGCGAGAACAGCATCGCAAACCCGAGCGGTTTCCAGAGCGTCACGGAAAGTTGGCTTGCAAGGTTCACCGCTTGACAGTGATGCGAGGAAGTCAGCGACCTGATGCACGAACGTGTGTTCATAACCGACGCAGAGGCCTGGCACCCACCAGTGATCCATGTAGGGCTGATCGCCGTCGGTGACATGAATGGTACGCCACCCGCGCACGATGCCTTGGTCGCTGTGGTCGAAGAATTCCAGCCGGTTAAGGTCATGGAGGTCCCAACGGATCGAAGCGTGCTCGCCGTTGATCTCCAGCGTGTAGAGCGCCTTGTGACCGCGGGCGTAACGAGTCGATTCGAACAGGCCGAGTGACCCGTTGTTGAAATGGCAGTGGAAGATGCACGCATCATCGATCGTGACGGCCTGCTTTTCGCCGGTCCCCTGATGGACGCGTTCCTTGATGAATGTTTCCGTCATGGCCGACACGTCTTTGATGCCGCCATTCAACCAGATGGCCGTGTCAATACAGTGAGCAAGCAGGTCGCCCGTCACTCCGGAGCCAGCCGCTTCCGCATCGAGTCGCCAGAGAGCTTCACCACCCTGCGGCAAGTCTGCGGAAATCGTCCAGTCCTGCAGGAAGTTCGCTCGATAGTGGAATACCCTGCCGAGTTTGCCGGAGTCGATGATCTGCTTCGCCAGCGTGACGGCCGGCACTCGACGGTAGTTGTACCAGACGGTGTTTGCGACGCCGGCTTTTTCAATGGCTTCGACCATCGGCAGGCTCTCTTCGGTTGTCCGAGCCAGTGGCTTTTCGCAGAGCACCATCTTGCCGGCTTCGGCTGCAGCAATGGCGATCTCGGCGTGAGTATTGTTCGGAGTGCAGATATCAATCGCGTCGATATCGTCGCGAGCAATCAGAGCCTTCCAGTCGGACTCGGTGGACTCGTAGCCCCACTGTTCGGCGAATTCTTTCGTTCGCTCTTCGTTGCGTCCGCAAATCGCTTTCAGGACGGGGCGATACTCCAGCTCATGGAAGAAATCGTTGACGCGTTTGTAGCCGTTTGAGTGGGTGCGACCCATGAAGCCGTAACCGACCAGACCGATATTCAATGGTTTCTTCGCCACCGTGAGTTCTCCGTGCAGATTGTCACTAAATTGTAGATCAAGGTCGCGGCCGGAAATCATTCTGGCAAGTCCGTGCCGCCATCGAATTTCGAGTTATCAACCCTGAGCGTCTCGGACCTTGATCATGGCGTCCAGAATCGTGTTCCACGTTTCGCCATTTTCGAGAGTCTCGTTCGGGAACATGCAGCCGTCCCAGCAGATGTGCTGAATGCCTCGTTGCTCGTAATCCTTCAGCCAGTAGCCCGAGCACTTTGTGATGTCCAGCTTGCCGTTTGGATCATCGGCTCGGCAATGCTTGCCGGTCTTGTCGTGCGCACCTGCTCCGTGAACTTCGCCGTCGTTCTGGGCGACATGGAAGTCGATCGTCCACGGACGCAGCTTGTCGGTCATCTGCTCGTAGGCGGCGTAAAATTCTTCTTCGCTGTAACCATCCTGGACGAGCGCGTACTCAGGAGCGTTGTACCCGAGCGTGTACAAATACGTGTGTGCGAGGTCGGCCTGGAAACCCAGCGACTCCGGCATTCCGACTTCTTCGAGAAGGTTCAGCATGTCTTTCCATGAGTGCATTCCTGCCCAGCAGATTTCGCCTTCAGCGGCGAGTCGCTGACCGTTGTCGGCGGCAATCTTCGCGGCTTCCCGAAACGTATCGGCAATCCGAGTCGTGTTTGCTTTCGCGTCTTCCCGCCATTTTTCGACTCCAAATTCGGCCGAGTCGATGCGGATAACTCCATACTTTCGCACACCGTGGTCTTCGAAGATCCTGGCGATTCGACAGGCCATCGTGACTGCCGAAAGAAACTTTTCGCGAGCCGCATCGTCGCCCATTGCTGAGTCGCCAACAGTGCCCGGCCAGATCGGAGCAACCAGCGATCCTACGTTGAAATTGTGCGACGCGATCAGGTCAGCGATTCCGCGAAGCTCGTCATCAGTCGCTTCAGGATTCGTGTGCGGCAGGAAGAGAAAATAGTCGATGCCGTCGTACTTCTGACCGTTGACTTCGGCGGCGGCGGTCAACTCAAGCATCCGTTCCAGGCTGATCGGCGGCTCCTGACCTTCGTCCGTGCCTTTGCCGACGAGTCCCGGCCACATCGCGTTGTGCAGTTTCAAAGCCATCAGGAAGCCTTTCGTTGGGTGCGTCTCGACGCACCACGGTGAATCTGTTGCCCGTAAGAAAGAAGGTGCGTCGAGATGCACCCTACGGTTCTGGTCATTTATTGATTCTTGTAGGCACCCATCGCTGGCGCGTTCGGCTGAGCGTTCGGGCCGAAGTAGCGCAGTCCGACGAGCGGCTCGTCTCCGGTGTTTTCTAACTCGACGCCTTCAGCTGCTCGCCTGGCGGTAACGAAGACTTCGTCGTCGGTCAGATCTCCAAAGTTGATCATGGCCGGAGTCTGCAATCGCATGTTGCCGATCCTGCCGAGACCCTGCGTCGTAATCCACGAGAAAGCTCCCGTGTCTTTGACGGTGCACTTCGCACCGGCCTGCAGAGTGAGTTCCTTGGCCGTAAAGAGCTGCTCGCCGTCGACCTTGCCATACACGATCCAGCGATCGACCCAGCCGTCACCTTCGGAGCAGACAACTGGTTCGAGGTAGTTATTGTCTTTGAAATTCGGGTCGACGTTCTTTTCCCAGTCGAGTGCATCAATGAGGTACTGATTGTCGCCATGAAACTCTTCGGGGAAGTCTTTCGTGAGCAGTGCCCGCGGAACTTCGCGACCTTCGACGAGGTTCTGATACATCCCGAAAACATCGCTACCCCATTGCGGCTCATACGTCAGCAGGCTGCCGGGGGCGTGCAGTACGCACGGCGGAATCAACCAGCCAGTTCCAGGCTTCAAGCGGTAGGCTTTCGACAGATCAAGGATGCCGTTATCGCCCTTGTTCCAGTCGTCGAGACATTTCACGGCCTGTTCTTTGGTCGTGCCCGGCTCAAATCCCATGAACGTGTACGGAAAATTGTTGCCGGTCGGGTTGAGCTGCGGCGGGAAGTAGTACGACTCCGGCTTGCCTTCCTGACCGACGAGCTTTGCCTGTTCGGCGTTCTGATGCATGTGGTGAGGGATCGGGCCCATGTTGTCGAAGAACTTCGAGTACACCGGCCACTTCGAGTACTTGTTCCAGATCTCGTCGCCGATGATTTCGCCTTTGAGTTCCGCCACAGCGTCTCGCAGCAGAAACTTCTCACCAGTCGCGGTGACGCAGTAGCTCAAGCCTTCGTCCCAGCCACGGTTGTCGTTGGCCGCTTCGGTTGTTGATCCAAACCAGCGTTCATCGATACCGCCACGGTTCATTCCGAGGGCGTAATAGTGATTTGGATTCAGCTTGAGCCGACGTCCTGGCTGCAGGAACGATCGAGGCACCCAGTTAGGGGCGAGCCGAAAAATGCCGTTCGATTCCGAGAGAGCAGCCGATGCAAGCGTGGCGACGTTGGCCATGGTCGGAGTTCCTGATTACTTCAATCTGAATCTGTGTGAACTGATTCTGGACAGATTCACCAATCTTGCGACTGAGCCGTTAACAGGGCTGTGCGCGGAAACGTCCAGATTGTCGGATATTGATCGCCGAAGGTATCGGCTCATTATCCAAAAGACAACCGGCCTGGCGAGTTACCGATCAGCGGTAAACAGCGCCGAGAACTGACCGTCAAAACGACATCGGAAGTGGCTGGCTACTGCTGGTGCAACCATTGGCACTGACAGGGATTCCGGCTGTTCTCAAGCAGTCATCTGGAGTGTCGACGCTTCTGGAGGACGTCGAGCATGGCGATAACATCGTCCGGATATTGAGACGACACATTATGCACGTCCCACTGGTCGTCCGGTTTAGCGAACAGGCGAACGGCAGCGTCGTCCAGTTCGTTCAGGTCGGATGTAATCAGCGTCCAGTTTCGGTTTCGCACTCCCGCCTGTCCATCCGGGCCGAGGTGAAACGTTGCCTGGTGACCTTGAGGAGAGCCACCCAGGAGAGCCGCAAGCAGGCTCACGCCGGCGAGATCTGATGTAGTTTCCAAAGTGATCTCTGGAACTCCAGTGGCATCACTGCGGAACCAATGGCTCAGCGTGGCTGCGAGATCGACTGGCTGGACCAGTGCCGAATGCCGACTCCCGAACTGATGGTCGCCAGCGTTCGGGGAGAACTCGGCCATCATCAGAGGCGTTCGCAGTTCGGTATCACAAAGAGAATGTGAGCGTCGAATTGCCGATGGCCGAACCGTGCCATCAGACGTGCGAAAAGACGGGCTGACTGGCTCGGACATCAGGTCATCCCCTTCGCCGAATGATCGCCCCTGGTTTGCGGACGCGACCAGCAGCACTCGTTCATCAGAATTCTCAACCGCGGCGAGCAGCTTCTGCAGCCACTGATCAATCAGGGAAACATAGCCAGCGAATACAAGTTTGCTGATTTGAAGTTCGAGTTCCGGAGATTCAACCTCGTCCAACTGAAATTCGGACTGCGCTTCCGGTGAGGGTTGACTGCTGGGATCATCGGTGGGCTCATCGAACTTCGGAACTGGCTCACCTTCTTCCTGGTCGGAATCCAACTGCCAGTCAGAAAGTAGCAGACGAACCAGGTCAGGATCGGTTTCAAACTGACTGACCAGGCTGCTGGCGATCTCGCCGCCAGATTCTTCGGCGAGCACTTCTTCAAGTTCGTCGAGATACAGCTCGGCAAACAGCCGCGGCGGGAGCCAGGGAGACGGCACGCCTCTTGAATGCAGCCAAAGCAGTTCCGAGCTGGAGTCGCTTACTCCTGAAGAGGCGGCGTCATCTTTGTCTCCGGCCAGTAATTCAATTCCTCGCTGCACGAGACGAGCGATCGGCACATCGTGGTGGTCGACGTTCAGGCCGTCTGAACCGCCAACTTCCTCCGCTGAATAGAACAGCCCGATCGGAAGTCCTTCCAGTTGCTCAGCCAGCAAACGACATTTCACGCCTCGATCGGCGAGAATCTTTAACCAGCTAATCGAAGAACCTTCTTCAGTGGAGTGGTCGATCGGACGGGCAGCGAAAAACTCAAACTCTCCGGTCCACCAGGGATGATTCGGGCCGACCGGACCTGGAAGTTCGGCAAAGTGCTGATCAAACACACTGCCGCTGGCGGCGAGGCGATCGAAGCCCGGAGTTTCAATCCACTCATTGCCGTAACAACCCAACAGGTGCGCCGGTAATCGATCGAATGTCAGAACAACGGCTTTCAAAAGCTGTTTCCTCTTAGTTTCCGAAAATCATTGGTTGGAGTTGTGCGGCAAGGCTGACTGCTACGAGCCGAGGCATACTATAGAGATCTGCGAAACCATTGCTTGCTGGAAGGATCAGCAGAAACACCAACGCCGCGAATGACTCATTTGGAAAAAACTGGTCGGGTCACTCGATAACAGTGAAAACATTCTGGCAGCTCAGCAGAGTGATTCGGCAAAGTTGCTCTTTGACGTTTCCTCGGTCATAAGCCCCAAATGCTCGATTGGATCTCAAAACTCTGGAAGAAGCTCGTCGACCTGCCGAGTCGAATTCTCATTGGCATGGTCCGACTCTATCAGATCTTTCTGAGTCCGATCTTCGGGCAGCAGTGCCGCTTTCATCCGACCTGCAGCCATTACTTCATTGAGGCGGTGCAGAAATACGGGGCCGTCCGAGGAACCTTTAAGGGGTTCTGGAGGATCTGTCGCTGCCATCCGTTCAATCCCGGCGGCTTCGACCCTCCGTGACGCTTTGCTGGAGACCATTGGTGACATCCTTCCGCCAGCCACACTCGACAATTCATCCGGCAGCGGCTCGAATCCAGGACGTTGCCGGGCAGCGTCAGGATCGGTCGGTCAACAACGCTCGAATCATGCGCAGGCAGAGCTGGCTGCACTGAGAGATCGTATTCGCTGACGGTTTTTCGCGATGATTGTCGCCGGGAAATATGGTTCAAGAGATGGCCAAGTTTTACTTTTACTACTCGACGATGAACGCGGGGAAGTCGACGACTTTGCTCCAGTCGAGCTACAACTACAAGGAGCGGGGGATGAACCCGCTCGTTCTGACACCACAATTGGATAACCGGTTTGGCGAAGGTCAGGTGGCATCCCGAATTGGCCTGCACGCTGACGCGGTCACCTTTAATCACGGCGACCGTCTGTTTGACCTCATTGATGCGGCTTACAAGGCAGAGCACATTCATTGTGTACTGGTTGACGAAGCTCAGTTTCTGACGCGTCAGCAGGTACGCCAGCTCAGCGACGTTGTGGATGACCTCGGTATTCCAGTTCTTGCCTACGGTCTAAGAACAGACTTTCAAGGCAACCTGTTCGAAGGCAGCCAGAATCTGCTCGCGTGGGCTGACAGTCTGACTGAGATCAAGACCATCTGTCATTGTGGCCGCAAAGCGACAATGGTGTTGAGACTCGGCGAAGACGGTAAGCCTCTACGCGACGGAGTGCAGGTCAAGATCGGAGGTAACGAGACTTACATGTCCGTCTGCCGTCGTCACTTCAAAGAAGGTATTGCCACTCGGCAAACCAACGAGCTTCCATTCAAGGACTGAACGCAATCGCCGACGAGTGATGCCTGCCGACCGCGACGATCTGGGGATCCAGCAAACGACGTTGTTTTCTGCGAGAAGGTTGTTTTTTCCTGCGTTGCCGTCGCTTATCGCGTGTGCCAGGGTTCAGTGAGCGGTTTGGCTCCGTTGAGTTCCCCGTAGCCGGCTCCTGTCGTGCCGGCTGGATTGGCACCGAAATATCGGTCGTCGATTGACTCTGAAGCGGGTTGCCAGCGGACGTCCACGGACAGCCGAGTGCGGTTGCTGGAAGAGCAATTATCAAAAGAACCGTGCATTGTTGTCATGCCAAACAGAATGACGTCTCCGGGCTCGAAGTTGGCCGTCAGGAATCGCGATCCGCGTCTGCGGGTGAACTCGACGGCGTCATCCATCATCTGCACCTGCGGTGAATATGAGGACTCGTAATCGATTTTCTTCACGGGTTCGATCAGATCGTCGAAGCGGTGGGAGTTTTCCAGAATGAAGAGCGGTCCTTCTGTCGTGGGAATGTCGCCGATAGCCGTCCATGCTGTGACAACGTTCTTTGTCCCGCGTGCGAAAAACGGAAAGTCGTAATGCAGAAACGTGAATCGCCCGACGACTCCTGGCCTTAGAAAAATGAAGTCGTAACCCCGAGCGGATTCTCCGAAGAGCAGGTCAGCGACGTGCTGAATCGCCGGTCCATGAGTCACTCGCCGCAGTGCCGGACCTTCGCTGACCGACTTCCAGAACCTGCCGAGATCGACATGAGTCGCCGCGCGGTCGCTTCGCCCCGTAAAGATTCCATCAACCGGTGGTTCGGCGATTTCTCCAACATCAGCGAGCCGACTGAAAACTTCGTTACGAGCCGTCGCGATCATCGACCGTTCAAACACACCTCGAAGAAAGACATAACCGTCTTCGGTAAATCGATCTCTGATGGCGGTCGCATCGTCCCTGTAAGCCGTGCTGTCACGAAAGGAGCCAAGGACGTCCTGCGGAACGCTTTGTCCATGAACACGGCAATCAAACATGAAGTTTTACCCTGTGGAACGCTTTTGCAGTTGCAGGTTGCCGTGAGCCTGAGAGTTTTTATCGCCGCTTCTGTGTATCATCAAATGTGTTGTTGAATTCAGTACCAGGCCAACTCATTTGAGATGCCAGCCATGAACTTGATTCGGAAACGAAGCCTGATCGGAGTGACGCTGCTGCTGCTGGCTCTGCCACTCTCTGCGTGGTCTATCGACACTGTCGAACTGGCTACCGGAGCCACTGCTCAAGGGACGATCAAGTCGTACACGGGCGAGAGTGTCGTCATCGACGTCAAAGTTGGAACTCGAACGATTCAACGGACGTACCCGAAGAGTCGAGTCAGGGCGATCATCGTCAACGGAATGCGTATCGACGTGAGGTCAGGCTCGACGACGCCGGTTTCGCCGGGAGGTGTGACCGAACGTTCGCGCGAGGAGATTCTTGCCGAGATCGATCGCCTTGGAAAAACGCCACCACACTGGTTCGAATCGACGCCGCTGTCTTACCCGAAGACACTCGATCTCACGTGGCCGATGCCTGCCCCCAAAGGCTGGGACAGCTCCAGGAATGTGGGGCAGTTTCTGTGGGACAGGATTAATCCCAACGCGAAAAAGTGGCACGAAGGCGTGCGATTCATGCATCACATTCTGAGCGTCAGCAAAGACAAAGGCGTGCAGAAACGAGCGATGCGTTCGCTGGGTTCGATGTACCACAACTTGTTGCAGGATCATGCTCGCTCGGCATTCTGGTTCCGTCAGTCCGGGCTTGAAAATGAATTGTCCGATGCTCCTCAAATCGGAGTGTTCCTGGCGGATTGCTACTGGAAACTCGGAAGCAAACAGATGGCACTGGAGGTACTCGCGAAAATGCCTCGCAAGCCGTACCTCGCGATCAAGCTGCTCGGCGATCTTGGCGAGACGGACACGGCCGTCAATCTGGCCGAGGCTTTTGCGAAGAGCGGTCAGGCTTCAACGTCGTTCCTCTATGCTGGTGACGCCTGCCGGGTGGCCGGGCGATTGACCGATGCCGAAAAATATTACCGCAAGGCCATCGCGGGAATTCCGAAGAACGAAGCCGACAAGCCTCATCCCAGGCGTGACAAGTCTCGGGCAGAGGCCAGCATCGCAGCCATCCGGTTCTATTCGCTCGATCCGAAGAATGTTCGTGACGGAAAGTACACGGCCGAGAGCATAGGGTATGAAGCTCCCGTGGTGGTCGAGGTCGTCGTTGCCTCTGGAATGATCAAGTCCGTCACCGTGATGCGGCATCGCGAGAAACAGTATTATTCGTCGCTGACAGACACTCCGAGAAAGATCCTGGTCCGACAGGGTGTCGCCGGAATCGATGCGACGAGCAGTGCGACAATCACGTCGGAAGCAATCATAAACGC
>JAQBWV010000306.1 GCA_027624335.1 Planctomycetota bacterium | reverse complement strand
TCAGCGAAAATCCAGCCCGCAAAGGCCTGTCTGTTGTTCCGTGAGTGTTTCGAGCAAGCATGGGTTGGACTCCTTTTTGTTTTACGCGACCGTCGACCGATCACGCATTGCTCTGTTAATCGAGAGCGATTCAATCCTGAAGGTTCAGCAGCCCGCCGAATGCCCTGCAGCCAGACTGTTCAGGACAGGTCGTTCAGCAATTTAATCAGCGGCATAAACAGGGCGATCACGATGAAACCGACAACCAGTCCCAGCACGACGACGAGCATCGGTTCAATCAGCTTCACCATCCCATCGACGAGCGTGTTGACATCCTCGTCGTACATATCGGCGACCTTGTACATCATCACGTCCAGGGCCCCGGTTTCTTCACCGACGTCGACCATGTTAACGACCAGGTCGTCGGCGATATTTGCTTCACCAAGAGGTTTAGCAATCGTTTCACCTTCGCGGATCGCCGCATAGATATTGTCGAAAGCTCGCTTAAAGACGGCGTTTCCAGCGGTATCCCGGGCGATCGTTAATGCTTCCAGAATAGGAACACCGGATGCGATCAGCGTACCTAACGTACGCATGATTCTGGCCGTCGTGGACTTCTGTAGAATCTTCCCAAGCACAGGAATTCTGAGCGAGCAATAGTCAACGATGTACTCTCCGGTTTTGTTCTTCCTCACGACCTTCAGGAACAGCAGGAACCCAATGGGCACCGCAGGAAACAGGTAAAAGTAATTCACGACCATATCGCTGGTAGCCATCAGCAAGAGGGTGATCTTCGGCAGTTCCGTGTCGAAGCCTTCAAAGATGGTTTTGAATTTCGGAACGATGTAGTACATGATGAAGCCGACAATACCGCCGGCGACGCACACGACGGCAACCGGATAGATCATCGCTCCCTGAACCTTCTTTTTCAGGGTCTGAGCACGTTCCTTAAAGTCTGCTAGTCGCTGGAGAATAATTTCCAGAGCACCGCTGGCCTCGCCAGCCCGCACCATGTTGACGTAAAGCTCGTCGAACGCTTTCGGCTGCTTGGCCATCGACTCCGACAGTGTGTTGCCAGACTCGATGTCCTCAACGACCCCATCAAGTGCATTCTTCAACGGCCCGGGTTTACATTGTCCCTCAAGGATCTTCAGGCTTCTCAGCACTGGCAAACCGGCATCCTGAAGTGTCGACAACTGGCGAGTGAAGGTGCAAAGCTGCTTTGGTCGCACCCTTCCCATCGAAAGAGTCTTCTTCTTTTTCGGGCCGCCCTGCTTCTTCTCGACGGCCTTCTTTCGCTTCTTCTTCTGCTGTTCCGTGATGTTCGTGACAAAGAAACCTTTCTCACGAATTAACTGTTGGGCTTCGGCTTCGGACTCGGCTTCTACCGTGTCCTTGATCTCCGTCCCCGTGTTGTCCATTGCCTCATATTGATACGTCGGCATGGGACTTCTCCGTTCTGGTAAATGTGCAGGTCGTTAAATCGTTCAGCATCAGTAGCGGCCGAATTCCGCAATTGCTTGATCAGTCGGCGTCTTCCATCACGGTTTCACGAACGACTTCATCGATTGTTGTGATGCCATCGAAAATAAGCTTCAGCCCTGACTCACGCAGCGTAGTCATTCCCTGGCTGCGGGCGAGTGCCCGAAGTTCGTCAGTCGAAGCGTTGACCGAGATCAGGTCACGAATATCGTCTGTGATCGTCATCAGTTCATAGAGTCCGCAGCGACCTTTGTAGCCGCCGTTATTACATCGTGGGCAGCCCTTGCCGTAATAGAATTTGTATTTTCGAGCCTGTTCAATCGGAAGTTGCAGTTCCATCAGCAGCTCGTCGCTCGGTTCGAATTCAGTCCGACAGTCCGCACAGATTCGTCGAACCAGTCTCTGTGCGAGAATTCCTTCCACCGTCGCTGTAATCATGAACGGAGGCACGCCCATATCTCGAAGACGCGCAATGGTCGACGGCGCATCGTTTGTATGCAAAGTGCTGAAGACAAGGTGCCCGGTAAGAGCGCTCTGAATCGCAACTTCGGCCGTTTCAAAGTCTCGAATTTCACCGACAAGAATTTTGTCAGGATCGTGACGAAGAATGGCTCTCAGAACGGTCGCAAACGTCACATCAATATCCGGATTTACCGGCACCTGGATCAAACCTTCAATGTCGTACTCGATCGGGTCTTCCGTGGTGATGATCTTGGTTTCAATGTCGTTGAGTTCATTAAGAGCCGAGTAAAGAGTGGTCGTTTTTCCGCTGCCCGTCGGTCCCGTCACCAGAATAATTCCGTTTGGACTATTCATTGCCGTGCGGAAACGCGACAGGTTGGACGCATCGATCCCGATCTTGTTGAGGTCCAGCTGAACTACCGTGCGGTCCAGAACTCGCATGACGACCGACTCGCCGAACATCGTTGGCAGCACACTGACTCGCAGGTCGACCGGATTTCCGCCGACGTTCAGTTCGATTCGTCCATCCTGCGGCAGTCGGCGTTCGGCAATGTCGAGGTTCGCCATGACCTTGATACGGGTTGTGATCGCGTTGGCCAGATGGCGTGGAGGCGGCACCATTTCGTAGAGCACGCCATCCGCTTTTACCCGGATTTTGAATTCGTCTTCAAACGGTTCAAAATGGATGTCGCTGGCTTTGTCTTTAATGGCCAGCAGGAGCACCATATTCAGCAGTTTACGAATTGGAGTCGCATTAACGAGTTCCTCTTCAGAACCAATGTCGTGGGCTCCTTGACGACCGCTACTGCCGCCACCAAACTCTTCCTCAATGCCATTAAGTACGTCTTCAATGCTGTCTTCGGTATCAGCGTAATATCGCTCGATTGCCTGCTCAACTTCATCCGGACTCGAAACGGCACCGCGGACGTCGTAACCAAGGAAGTTTCGCAGGTCGTCCAAAGCTCCGACATTCTGCGGATCGGCCATCGCCACTGTCAGAACGTCGTTCTTCAGTGAAATCGGCATAATCTTGTAGAGCTCAGCCATCGTCTGCGGAACGAGTTCCAACACCTTGGAGGGCACATTGGTTTCTGCCAGATTGATGACCGGCATGCCCCACTGTTCGGCCAGAGCTTCCGTGACCTGCGCAGGGGTAACCATCCCCATCCGCACGGCCACCTGCCCGATCACCTCTCCAGGACTCTGCTTCTGATTTTCCAGAATGTCCCAGAGCTGATCTTCGGTCAGATAGCCGAGGTCGACCAGAATTTGTCCGAGTTTACGTGCAGCCATGTGCTGAAACCTGAAGAAAGCAAAACCAGTTAGAGAGAAGCCATTAGCGCCTTACCCGAATCCTTCACTCGGTATGCATTAGCTGGCCTGAAACAAAATTTCGATTCGACTGAGAGGCGCGTTGCCTGTTCCCGTCTATTCGTAGTCGTACTCATCATCGTCATCGTCATCGCCGTCGTCTTCCAGAACTCCTTTCTTCGCAGCTTCAATTTTTGCCCGGAGCTCACCAGGCATGTTTGATTTCTGAATACAGTCCTTTTCATCGCAGATGCCGTTGTCCCAGAGGTCGTACAGTGCATCGTCGAGCAACTGCATTCCGTATCTTTTCCCCGTCTGAATCGCCGAATTGATGCGGAATGTCTTACCTTCACGAATCAGGTTGGCGATGGCCGGTGTCACCACAAGCAGTTCATAGGCAGCGACGATCCCCTTCGGTTTTCTTGGAACCAGCGCCTGGCTGAGCGTTCCAAGAATCCCCACCGAAAGCTGTGTCCGAATCTGTGCCTGCTGATGGGTTGGAAAGACGTCAATAATTCGGTCGACGGTTCCCTGGGCACCTGTTGTATGCAGCGTCCCAAAGACGATGTGGCCGGTTTCAGCAGCGGTAATCGCGGATTCGATTGTCTCGAGGTCTCGCATTTCGCCGACAAGAATCACGTCAGGATCCTGCCGCAACGCGCGGCGGAGCGCTTCCGCAAATGACGGGCAATCGGTTCCGATCTCACGCTGATTAATCGTGCATTTGATGTGGTTGTGGTAGTACTCGATCGGATCTTCCAGCGTGATGATGTGATGATCCATCCGATGGTTCATCCAGTTGATCATGCTGGCCAGACTGGTCGTTTTGCCACTGCCCGTCGGCCCAGTGACAAGGAACAAGCCACGAGGTCTCTGGATCAGCTCAAGACAGACTGGAGGCAATCCAATTACTTCCGGCTCCAGAAATTCATTCGGAATTCGTCGGCAAACGATCGAAATCTTGCCTTTTTGCTTGAATGCCGATACTCGAAAGCGAGCCTTGTCGCCGAACGCAAATCCGAAGTCGGTTGAGCCGGTCTCCTGAAGTTCCTGCTGGTTACGCTCCGGGGTAATACTTTTCATCAAAGAGACAGTGTCGTCCGGTTCGAGGTCTTTGGTGTCTAGACGCACCATGTGCCCGCCAACTCGAACCACCGGCGGCTGACCCACAACAATATGAAGGTCGCTAACCTTCTCCTTGACGACGGTCTCCAACAGTTTGTCGATTTGTACGCTTGCCATCCGTTTTCCTTATTTCTGTGCTGCACTGGCAGGTCGAGTCTGGTTCAGAATGTCATTCGAAACTTGAACTCGTCCGCAGAGCCTGGAAAGGCAATCGCGTAAATGGGACACGACTTCGAACAGAACGAAATCAGAACGCAAGCGTCGCCTGCGTCGGTTAATTATTCCCAACGATCCCTGATTCATCCAGGATTGGCCAATTGGTACATGAGTTATCCTGAGAAACGTTCCTGGCGTTGATTTCCCATAGACGTCCTGCCTCGTGACTCCAAGCCTGTAGTTTCTGGCAGTCTCGTGACCCAGACCCCCTGTATCGACATGTAGCGTTTTGCTCCACAACCTGCCTCGCAGAGGGTCAGCGACCGGTGCTCATCACCTGCAGTTCCTGACAGGACTCGAAGCAGGTGTCCCGAAACAGTCAGGAGCCCCTCATGTGGGCCAAGTCACTCCGGGCACCACGAAATGCAATCAATACGCACTTTCAGGATACGGTGAATTCAGTGCCCGCCTTTCTGGAGTCGGTACACTTCGCTGAGGTGCGTCTGCCCCTTAAGTGCTTTGTCCAGGCAGTCTTCTTCCAATGTCTTCATTCCGAAGAGCCTTGCCTGACGACGAATGTTTTGCGTCGGTTCTCGATTAAAAGTCATTTCTCGAATCCCGGCATTCATCACCATCAGTTCGTGCACGGCGACTCGGCCTCGAAATCCGGTGTGGTGACATTGGTTGCAGCCTTTACCACGCATGAACGTTGCTGCGGAGAGCATATCCGGGGTGATGTCAAAGTGTTCGATTTCGCTTTGGGACGGAGCGTATGGTTCTGTACATTTGCTACAGTTACGACGAGCCAGCCGCTGTCCCAGCACCGCCATAACGCTGGACGCCACAAGGAACGGCTGAACATGCATATCTATAAGTCTGGTGATAGCGCCAGGCGCATCGTTCGTATGTAGCGTACTGAAAACCAAGTGTCCCGTTAACGATGCTTGAATTGCCATCTCCGCGGTCTCAAGGTCACGAATTTCTCCGACGAGAATGACGTTTGGTGCCTGTCGCAGCATCGCCTTGATAATTTTCTGGAATGTGACCCCAATGGCCGTCCGCACTTCCGTCTGATTGATACCATTGAGAAGGTATTCCACCGGGTCTTCTGCTGTGATGATCTTCTTGTCGGGACGATTCAATTCGCCAAGCGCACTGTACAAAGTGGTCGTTTTTCCACTTCCGGTTGGCCCGGTCACCAGGAAGATACCGTTTGGCCGTCGAATGATGTTCTGGAACATCCGATAGTTGTCTTCCGAGAGGCCGAGGTTTCGAATCCCGATCTTGATGCTGTCGCGATCGAGAATTCGCATCACGACAGCCTGACCGTGGTTGGTTGGCATAATGCTGATGCGGAGGTCAATTTCCTTTGGCCCGACGCGTGTTTTGATTCGTCCGTCCTGCGGCCTCCTCTTTTCAGCGATGTCGATCCCTCCCATGATCTTGATACGCGAGACGAGCGCTCCGAGGAGTCGCTTGGGAGGGCTGTCTCGTTCAACCAGTTTTCCGTCGATTCGGTAGCGAATCCGAATTCGGTCGTCGAACGGTTCGATGTGAATGTCACTGGCTCTCATGTTGAGAGCTTCAGCGATTATCAAATTCACGAGCTTGATGATTGGTGAACCCGAGTCGTCATCGCCACTCATTCCAGCACTTTCCGCCTGCTGGATTTCAGTCTGTGTAAAGTCGATGGCAGTTTCTGTGAACTCCTGCAGCATTGAGTCGACAGATTCCGTTTCACTTTGACCGTAGTGGCGGTTGATCGCCGTTAGAATTGCATCATTGGGTGCGACTTCACATTTGATCTCGCGATTCAAAATAAATCGGAGTTTATCGATAACTTCAAACTTCATCGGGTCATTGATCGCGACCACGATGGAGTCGCCGTCGACTCGGAGTGGAAGTACCGCGTTTTCGCGGGCTACTGACTCCGGTACGAGCCCAATGACTGCCTGGGGTACCTCGATTGTGGTCAGATCGATCGCGCTGTAGCCGAACTTCGACGCTTGAGCACTACTGATTTCTGAGGCATCAACGTATTCGAGTTTGATCAGCGCGTCCTCGACCCGGATACCCAGGCTCGAAGCCATTGATTCGGCCTCGCCGAGCTGGTCCTCGCTGATAAGTCCACGTTCGACCAGTTGCTGGCAGATATCGTTTGACACAGACCGCCTCCCATTCACGCAATTCGAGCACTGAAATGAGTTTACGTCGGGATTCTAACAGGCCTGGCTACGGCCGAGATGTGAACGATGCCACGACAGAAGGCATCATGATTCAGACTGCCACAGAAATCATTCCGGGCAGTCCTGCGAAGTGACTTCGTCAGGTCACACACAGTGAAGCAAACTGGGAAGATAAAAGAAGATATGATCGGAAGCTCGATTCTGAGGCGGCTGTGTCGGACTGTCAAGGAATTGCGTTGCGATGGTTACTTCGCGGTCAGGGTTATGACGCCGTCCCAGTCGCCAGGGGGCTCGTAGTTCTGGGATGCGATTTGAAGCAGC
>JAQBWV010000305.1 GCA_027624335.1 Planctomycetota bacterium | reverse complement strand
GGAGCGAGATGGCTACTTATGTATAAACCACAGCGGCTTACCCCAGGCTATTGGGTATAACGCCTTCGGCGTACTTCCATTTTGAAACTGGGAAGTTATTTCGGGACTGTTCCTTAATTCGCGTACAGGGATAATCAGGAGAGCGAGGCGCCGCCCTCCCGGTAAACCGGAAGTTGTTTCTGCACGATTTCTCAGCGGGCTCTGCGTTCACTCTTTTCCGGGCTGGTGGCAGTCGTACGACGGTCGACATCGACGCCAGTGTTTGGTCAGTTACTGGCGTCGAGATTGCTCAGGATGTCGGATGTGATTTCAAAGGGCATCCCCGGTGTAAACAGCACATCGATCAGCGGATCCGCATCGAGCAGCGTGTTGACACCTTCACCGCCATCCATCGTGTCGATGCCGCCGTTGCCGGTAATTCCGTCGTCGCCGTCCTGCCCCAACAACGTGTCCGACCCGTTGCCGCCAACAATGGCGTCGTCGCCATCCCCACCCAGCACGGTATCGTTTCCAAAGCCGCCATTCACCAGATCGTTACCGTTGCCAGCCACGATTCCGTCATCGCCGCTGTCGCCATCGATGGTGTCTTCGCCGTCGCCCGCGTCAATGGTGTCATCGCCGGTTCCGCCGAAGATCAGATCGTTGCCGTGGTCTCCTCGAATTTTGTCGTTGCCGCTGTGACCTCGCAGCGTGTCAGCATTCCTGCCTCCGTCGAGTGTGTCGTCACCCGATCCTCCGAGGAGAATATCCTGACCTTCCTCGCCAAGCAGGATGTCATCGCCGCTGTTTCCATCGAGAATGTCATCTCCGAAACCGCCGGTGAGTGAATCGTCACCATCGGCGCCGCATAATGAATCGCTGCCATCACTTCCTTCCAGCACGTCATCACCCTCGCCACCCTGGAGCGAGTCATTTCCAGCATTGCCCTGTAGCAGGTCGTCGCCACCGTCACCGTTGAGAGCGTCCTGACCATCGCCCCCGATCAGAATGTCGGCTCCGTCACCGCCGTTGATTGAATCGTCTCCCGCGCTGCCAAGCAGTGTGTCATCGCTGTCTGAGCCAGTCAGTGTGTCGTTTCCGTTTCCACCGTTGATTTCCAGGCGAACCAGTCCCAGCAAGGCTCCCGCTGCGGAGATCGTGTCATTATCGTTTTGACCGTTGGCTCGAATCAGAATCGCGCCAACGTCATTGACGTCGGTCACGGTGATCAAGTCATCGCCATTGCCGGCGTTAATCACCAGCTCTTCCATGCCGTTGACAAAATTGTTGTAAGGGTTTGGAAGGCTGAGCATCTCGGATCCCCAGGTCACGATCAGAGTGCTGCCTGACTGGCTGATGGTGAACTCATCGGGCAGCCCCGTCCCTCGAATTTCAACCTGATCGCGGCCATCGGATCCGGTGATGCTGTCCGAACCGTCCTGCTTCCAGATGAATGAGTCATCGCCCGCCCCGCCGTCAATGACATCATCACCTCCCTGACCGAAGATCGTATCCATCCCATCGCCGCCGAAGATGGTGTCCTTGCCGCTTCCGCCGTAGATCAGATCGTTCCCCAGTCCACCGTCGATGACATCATCGTCGGCGGACCCCGAGATCGTGTCATTGCCACTCAGCAGTCCGTCGACATCGTCTCCGTAGATGAAGTCCGTACTGGTGCCACCATCAATCAAGTCATCTCCCAGGCCGCCTTCGATGGTGTCGACGCCGCCCTGCCCGAAGATGCGATCATTGCCATCGCCTCCTTGCACCTGATCCCGTCCGCTGCCAGCGTAGATTTCATCGTCGCCGCCGAAGGCCACGATCACATCGTCACCGCCGTTACCGATCAGCACGTCAGCATTCGTCGTTCCACCAAGCGTGTCGTCGCCATCCCCGCCGATCAGCGTCACGCTCCCCGCAGACTGAATGACGGGGCCAGCTGTTCCTGGCGGCAGTGCCGGCGCGTTCGCCGCAAAGTTATAGACAAACAGTTCGTACTGTCCGTTGTCCATACCCGAAAACGATTCGACCTGGATGTAGTACGTGCCGTCCACAGGGATGATCAGGTCGATCAGGATCGAGTCTGTTGACTCGAATTCGTCATCGTTCGTCGCCGTCCCGGTGTAATACGGGATCGCCGTGCCGGTCGCATCCGTTACGGTCACCATCGTGTCGAACGAATTGAAGATTCTCGGAGCCGGACTCGCCGCGAGAATTGACGAGAGCACTTCGATATTCAGGACTTCGCCCGCTGTCGCATTGAACGCGTAAACGTCCACTTCACCGGCCACCGCCAGTGCGCCGGTGACGACGGTCGCTTCAACATCGAACTCCAGACCGGCCAGGCTTCCCGTCAATTCAGTATTCGGCACCGGCAAGGAAGCGAGAGTAACCGGCTGCGCCGTATTCACAGCTCCATGAGTACCGAACTGTTCTTGAAGCACCTGTCCCTGGAAAGTCGCAAATGCCAGTTTGACCGCTGATCGAGCACCGAAATACTGATTATCGATAGCGTCGCCATGTCGCAACCCCATCAGATGGCCGAGTTCATGGGCGATGACTTTCGCTGTCAGTTCCGTGAAGTTCTGAGACGTTGCGGGAGGCTCGCCTGGCATGCCCAGGAATCCATTGATGTCGACCGAAGCATTCAACCCCGGATTAAGATTCCGGAAGTCAACCTCGTCAGCCAGTCCGCCTGGCGGCGGTTGATTGACGAAGATTGTCGAGAATGCACCAAAGAATGGTCTTGCCTGGGAAAACTGCACGCGGAACGGACGATAGATTTCTTCCAGACGAGCTTGAATCCCGTCCCGTTCTGACTGAGTGTAAAAGTGATCGAGGACGAAGTCAGTCTGTGAGTCAAAGTCGAGAAACACAATCTGCTGCACACCGTCGCCATCGTCGAAAATCATCGCGCTGCCGACAGAGTCTGCCACCACCGCGTTGACCGCGTTGGTCAACACAGCAAAGAAGGACTCACTCACCTCGGCCACCGTGTCAGCCAGCGTCTGAACCGTAAACGTCTGCGTGAGCACTCCTGGAGCGAATGTGAGAGTTGTCGTCAGCGCCTGATAATCAAGCCCCGCCGTGGCGGTTCCGTTAACGGTTGACACATCCACCGTCACCGTCAGAGCACTCGGACGCGACAGCGTCACGGTGAAGACTGCCAGACCGTCAAGCCCCAGGCTGCCTTCCGAGTTGACCGTCGTATCGGAGATCGTCAGAAGCTGGTCTCCGGTATCCAGGCGGTCGTTCCCGGCCCCGCCATCGATCACATCATTGCCCCCGCCGCCAACCAGAACATCGTCGCCCGAGTTGCCGAATATCGTATCGTCACCGGGCTGAGATACTCGACCGCCATCACCGCTGATGATGTCATCGTCTCCGCCACCAAACAGCGAGTCGTTGCCGTCTTCACCGAAGACCGTGTCGTTACCGACACCCCCGTTTGCGGTGTCGTTTCCGGCACCGGCGAGAATACTGTCCTGACCGTCATCTCCGTTGATGACGTCTGCTCCGTCCTGCCCATCCAGGGTGTCGTCGCCGTCTCCACCCGAGATCACATCGTCGCCGCCCCCAGCCAGAACTGTGTCGTTGCCATCGCCGCCACGAATGGTGTCGTTTCCGTCAGCTCCGTTGAGAGCGTCATTCCCGTCGCCGCCTTCGATCGTCTGATTACCCCGACGATTGCTGACACCGAATGTCCCGACAACGAAGTCAATCCAGTTGGCATAGGCATCGACTCGAGTCGCCGACGCGACATCGCCGATCGCCGCATTCGGCTGTGAGTTAAACGAACTGACTCCCGCCAGAAACAACTCCGTTCCGACCTGCACAAAGTTCGGACCGCCAATGTCACCTGGGGCAATGTTGCTTTCGGTGTCGTCGTCGAAACTCCACTGGATCAGCCCGGTCGTGACGGTGTCCACTGCCGTAATACCGGAGCGTTTCGTCCCGAAGGTGCCATCCTCTCCGGTCATGCCATCGCCGCCAGCGCCAAAGCCAACGATCGTCAATTGATCGTTGACGACCGGAGCATTCCGAAAGAGTGGGCTTGGCGCCACTCCCGTGACGTCCCGGTCGAGTCGAACGATCGCGATGTCATTGGCGGCGTTCGTTCCGAGTTGCAATGGGTCATAATTCGGATGAATCGAGATCGCGACGCTGGAATATGTCTGCATACCCACGGAGAACCGGGCACCTGTCGCAGCAAGCCCGTCGACATTCTGCGCAGACGTGAGGACATACTGAGGCGCAATCAACGTTCCGGTGCCATTGCTGCCTGAGGCATCCCCGACGATACCGACCGACTCAAACAACTGAGTCGCAGTGCCGTTGATAATGCGGAGCGGCTGGCTGGCTCCGCCGCTCGAGAACGCGATCCCCGGCGCCGAGTTCAGCCCCACGTTTACGGGATTAGTGGGAGCCGCCACTGCCGCGACGTTGATGACGTCGTCACCGTCACCACCAAACAGCGAGTCATTCAGGTCGAACGACCCGAGAATCGTGTCGTCACCGTCACCGGCCTCGACAAAAATCGCCATGCTCTGGCCGGTCACAGGATCGATAAAGGAGAAATCCTGCGACGTGACAGCCGACAGATCGATGAGGTTGGCACCGGCTCCACCGATAACGCGAATCGAATTGATCTGAGCTGGAGTTACATGCTCGAAGCCAGATCTCAATTGCCCATCGATCAGGACTTCGACTGCTCCCGTCCCGTTTTGACTTGAACGAATGACAATGGACTCGTCGGCGTCTGACAACACCTGCAGTTCATTATTTACCAGTGTTGCCGCCGCTGAGAGATAGACTCGCTGCTCCAGACTCTCAGACATGACTGCAACCTGAGCCCGACGCCGTTTCCCGCTCTGCTGCAGCGTCCTGCCGAGCAATCGCTTCCAGGTGGTTATGTTCATAGTCCCTTCCCTGGGCCGGATCCGGCAGTTGCCCGGATCGCTTTTCCGTGTTCACAAAAGGTTTACGGCGAAGGAGCACGAATGGTCGAGCTTCGATTCCCCGTCGTGACGCCGCTCGCTGCAACGATCACTGAACTCCGCAACCAGCGGGCCTGTAATCGACACAGCCGTCATCACGCGCGTAATCCCCACAACGGTATCGGTCGGAACAATTGGCATATCTGACAGAACCGTACTCAACCGGTAGAACAGGCAGAACCGGTAAATACCGCCTGCGCGTTAAACCTTGCCAGACTTACCAGGGCGGAACTTCGAGATGATCCATTCCAAGGCTGCCGCAAAGACATTGCGGCAGGAATTTCCGGCAGGCGGGACGTTCAAACTGGCAGGCATAGCCGGCCGTCAGCAAGTCACAGGCAAGGACTGCTTCCCGGATCGTGGCCAGGCAATTCGAGCTGCATCTCTACCACGCCGTCCAACCGCCATCGACCAGCAGGTTCTGCCCGGTGATGTAGTTTCCAGCGTCACTTGCCAGCAGGAGCAATGCCCCCTTGAGTTCGTGCGGCTCGCCCATTCGCCGCATGGGATTTTTCTGTTTCAGACGTTCAACCATTTCCTGAGGAGCCTTCTCAGACGGAAATGGACCAGGACTCAGACAATTAACTCGCACATGATCCTTCGCCCAGTAACAGGCAAGATGTCGCGTCATCTGAATAATGCCGCCCTTGAGTGCGTGATACTGAACCGGGCTCGCCGTGCAGACATCTTCATAGGCATCGGGGTAAGACCCCACCACGCCATACATCGAGCCAATCATGACGACTGCTCCTGCCGCTTTTCGATCCACGATATGATCACGAAACCGCCGAGCCAGAAAAAAGTAGCCTGATGCATTTTTCAGGTCCTGATTGAATGCCTCGACAGTCACGTTCGTCAGATCGAGTGCATGCCCCTGTTGACCGTTGTTAATCAGAATATCCACCTGGCCAGCAGCCGCGACCGCCTCGTCAAAACCAGTGTTGAGAGATTCATCGTCAAGCTGGTCGAGCTGCACGCCGAAGTGCCGTGCTCCCGCGGGTGAAGGAAGCTTGCTGGCGACCTGCCGACCGCGTTCCCTGACTCGGCTGGCGATCACGATGCTCGCTCCAGCCTCGGCCAGCGCGTTGGACAATGACTGTCCCAGATAGCCCGAGCCACCCGTGATCAAGGCAACTTTGCCCGTCAGGTCGAACAGCTGTTGAATCGTTGGTTCCATCATAGGTGTACCCAGCTTTGTGTATCGACAGCTTCCAGCGCCGCGAGATTTACTCGCAGTGTCTGCAGCCCATCAGCTAATGAGCATGCGGCTGCGGATGTTCCATCAAGCTGATCAAGAAATGCATCAGCCTGTCGCACGAACAGGTCGTCACGTTCCAGCGTAAACTGCTCTTCGACCTGCCACTCCGAATCTGGCTTTACGCACGACAGCCATCGAGCGTTGTGGCTCTCGAACCGCACGACACCTCTCTCACAGACGACAGTCAATGTTGATTCATTCGCCGGCTGATGCTGGTTCAGACTAAACGAGCCGAGCACGGAACCGTGTCGAGTCATCACGTGAACGGTGTCCTCGACGTCGACGCCTTCCAGGACGCAATGTTCGGCGTCCGCTGCGAGTCTGGTCACCGGTCCAACAAGCCATTCGGTAGCGTTCATCATATGAGTCAGCGCGTCCTGAATCGCCCCGCCTCCGGTTGCATGTCTTCCGTAGTAAGTGTCTCGATAGGCAGGTCGATAGAACGGAAAATGCTGCCCACCGGTATAGACAACCTGAAGCGGCACCCCGAATCTGCCTGCATCGAGAGCCTGTTTCAACCCCTGCAACGCCGGATGGTGCCGCGTGACATAAGCAATCGAAACTGGAATCTGCTTTGAAAGGACCAGCTGCGTCAGGTGATCGACTCCGTGCAGAGAAACGCTCAACGGTTTTTCGATCAGCACGCCAGTTCCGTGTTCAGCAAGTTGTGTCGCCATTAAAACGTGCAGATGAGCCGGCGTGCAGATCACAGCTCCGTCGAACTTTTCAGCGATCGCTGAGTCGAACGAGGAGAACACGCTGCTAAGTCCGTAGTTCTCTGCGAGTCGCTCTCTTACGTCCGGACGAGTCTCGCACAAAGAGACTTCTGCCTTTCCCGTATTGAGAAAGCAGCGA
>JAQBWV010000304.1 GCA_027624335.1 Planctomycetota bacterium | reverse complement strand
CTCCGATGCAGGCGAGTTACCAGGATGGTCCTGTTCGAGGTGATGGTCGACGCAGTGCTGACAATCCTAAGCCAGTTCAAAACCATGCTTCCCTGGAGAGACACTGGAAAGAACCTTCCGCATGGATTGTTGGCGGTGGCGCCATGCTGTTTATTCTCCTTTCTCCAATCATTGGAGCAATCGGTATTCCGCTGCTGCTTCTGGCTAGCCCCTTTTTGTTCCTGGCAGCCATTGCCGCCGTCATCTACGGACTTTCCAGATTCGTCATACGGACGTTCTTCACTGACACAACCGACGAACAAGGCATTCAGGACGGCGGCGCCAACCGAGGCATTCGGCTCAATAGTCGCTATGTGCGATACGAGTCTGCCCACAGCGAACGTCAACTGGGAACGCTGGACCGCGTGGCCGAATCGACGGGCTCGATGGCGGTTGCCGGGCTTTGCTCGGCGGTGATCGCTTTCGCGATGTTTGCAATGGGCACGGTACTGAAAACGCCGACCGAGGCAACATTGTTTGCGATAGTAACAACGCTTGTCGCATGGGCAGCAATTCTTCCCGCCAAGATGTGGGAAGGGCGAGGAGCAGACGGCTCACTTCGACGCGTCGTGACAGGTATCCTGGGCGTGTTTGTCGGTGTGGCTGCTTTCGCCGCCGACAAGTCGTTGATGGTCGACCTGCCGGTGAGTGGCTTTGATGGAAAGATCGCTCACTTGATTGCTCAACACGACGAACTCCCGACCAGCTTGAGCTATGGAGACGCGTCAAGACTTGTCGGATACGTTGTATTCTTTTCAGCTCTCCTGTTGATTCGCCGGTGGTGGTATCACGTTGATTCTTTCCGGCCTCATCGCATTCGTGTGATGTCTGTGTTCTGGACGGGGGTAGCCGCGTGGCTGCTGTCACTTGTGACTCAGTTTCCCGTCGAATGGGCCGTGCTCTGGGGCATCGCCACGTCAACTGCCGCTCAACTTGCAGCCGTCTGGGTTCACCCGGAACAACGCAGTACCCTGGATACTTAACCAGGCTCAGTTTCCAGGCCCACCGTATGAATTCCGGGCGTGACCTCATTTCCGATGAACTTTGTTATGCGACTCCGAACGGAGTGATCCTATGTTGCAAACTACACCATCCTCGATGGGACTGTTGATGCTGACGGTTGCCGGTCTCGGAATTCTGTTTCTTCTATTTACAGTCATCGGTACGTTGACCGGACGACCGAGACGGTCACGACCAGCTCACGCGACCCCTGCCTCGAGAAATCATCGGCATGTGGTGCTTGTCCCGTTTCTACTCGTCGGCGCTCTATTGGTTGGCGTCGTGCTCTTGTGGGGCTTGACTGTCAGACAGCAGGAGATCCCTGCCACTGCCGAAGTGTCGATGATGCATCCCGTGGAGTCAGTTACTCTGGTTCCGAATGTAACGGCACCGCGACCGTCATTGCAGAAACCAGCTACCGACTCAGAGCGTGGGAGTGCTGCTGTCTCAGCGTCATCCGTCACTGCCCTGGAAAACGTCACCGAACCACTTCCGGACTGGACGCAGAAGCAGGAGACGGTTCTGGCTGCGGGCGAAGTCCCCAGCATGCTCTTTGTGGAAAGCAGCGGTTTGTATTCTTCGGAAGAGGAAGCTTTCACAGAAGCGTTGACCAAAGCGATCAACCGTTTTCAGTCGCGACTCGCGGAAACCTACCAGCAGCTGGCGGTTCAGCCTGTTCCTGAGGATGCTTTCCGTACAGCGGCCATTCAACAGGTTTATACCGAAAAGCGAATCCACACGTTTGGTGCGTACGAAGAGCCAATGTACCGGGTGTATCTTCAATTTCTCGATTCTGCCGCCGTTCGCGAACCAATTGTCGACAAATGGAAAAGTACATTCTCTCAGAATCGAGCGTTGCAGTACGGAATCGACTTCGGCATCCTGACAGCCATTCTCGGGATCGTGTCGGCCGGGCTTCGAGCTATTTCAGTTTCAGAAGGAAGTCGCGGTCGAGCTATAATGACCGCCCTTGCCGTTGCAGCCGCAGTGCTTGCCATGGCTATTGCAGGGATTCGCTGATGTCGTCGATCGGGAAGTTTCAAGCGTGAATCGAGCAGACCAGCTTCTGATCCGTCAGGTCCGCGACGGAGACCCTGCCTCGTGGGAGCAGTTCATTGCTCGTTATGAAGGCCGGTTGCTGGCGTTTGTTGATGCTCGCCTCGTCAATCGAAGCCTGAGCGAAGACATCGTGCAGGAAAC
The DNA here is from genome assembly GCA_027624335.1 of Planctomycetota bacterium. Lineage (GTDB taxonomy): Bacteria > Planctomycetota > Planctomycetia > Planctomycetales > Planctomycetaceae > JABMPE01. Next base: position 4,880 of record JAQBWV010000304.1, on the reverse strand, counting down.
CTTCATCGGCTTCCTCACAAGCCTCCCCAACTACGACGAGTCGACACCAGTAGATTCGTTTCTCTTCGCCATTGCGGCGCATAAGTTGACCGACGTTCTGCGGCGCCAGGGGCGACGTCCAACCGTTCCGTTGCTGACTTCGACAGATGAAGATGGCAAAGTCTCGGAACCGGTTGGCAGCGCACGTCACGCTTCCAGCATGATGCGAAGTCGGGAAGATCGCACTGCCGAACAGACGGTCGTCGCTCGATGCCTTGCTGAGTTGATTGAGCAATGGCTCAAGGTCGGCGACTTCGAACGACTGCAATGTGCGGAGTTGCTGTTTGTGCTCGGGTGGCCCAATCGTGAAGCCGCTGCAGTTCTTGGAATTTCAGAACAGGCCGTCGCCAATCACAAGTACTTCGTTGTTTCGAAGTTGAAGTCGGCCGCCAGAGACGCTCGCCTGACCGACGTTTCTCTCCCCGAGCTGACATCGCGATAATCGATACGTGAGTCAGGCTTCAGCTGGCATACCACAGCAGTAGTCGCGTCAGGTCTTCTGTCTTTGCCAACATATTGACGCGGCGTCTGAAGCCGCCGCTTCCGAACACTGGCGAGTATCCGTGATGGTGATCAGCGATTGTCATGGCTTTACTCAGGTCTTCTGTGGTCCAGATTGTTCGACCGTCGCTGGCCGCCAGCCATCTGGCAATCCAGCACATCGCCGGAACAATCAGAGCGAGACTTTGAAAACCTTCGACGAGCGGAATTCCATAGTAAGCCGGGCCGCAGAAGTGGAGACCCTGTAGTTTCACACGCAGATACCGAGTTAGAATTTTCTCAAATTCTGCGGGGAACTCACCGAATGACTGTTCCATCGACTCGAACGGAACTTCCTGAAAGCAGTCCTGCAAAGGAGTCGCGACGCCGCGACCAGAGGCGAACCGTGTCGCCGCTCGAAGCAGTCGCCACCGACCGGCGAAGCCAGCATCAAGATCCGCGACCGTATCCTTTCTCGCATAGTGCGCCACCAGCAGGCGAAACTGCATACGGATAACGCCAGCTGGCTGTTCGGTGTCGGGAATTTCCTCAGCCGCGGCAGCTTCAGAGAGGATCTCCAGAAGGTCGCCGAGCCTCGCGCCTCGGATCAAAGCGAATTGAGCCTGATCAACGAGTCCCGCCACAAACAACGCTCGAAAAAGTCGTTCGACGACGCTGCCGCCGTCTTCGTCCGTGATGACTTCTTCAAGTGCGTGAACAATTTTCAGCGTGTCCGGCCAGTCAAGTTGTTCACGTCTGTTGATGCGCGGCGGGGGAATCGCGGCGGCATTCTCGGGGACGACGAGTTGTTCGATCTCCTTGAGTTCGTCGCGATTCTCTGAAACCGCCTTTCCGAGATTAGCGACGACCGACGGACAACTGAATCTCAGACTGACAGTGACTTTCTTGCCGGACGGATGAAATGCGTACGGATAGATTCGGCAGGCCAAAGGTTTCGCCGCTTCGCCGAACTTTGCATGAATGCGGCACAGACCTTGTCCATCCAGAAAAATGCAGCTTCCGTCACTGGCGTGGGCGAGTCGCCAGGTTTTCTTCCACATTGAACTTCGGTGAGGCACGACAACCGGGCCATCGGACACGCCGTCGTTCGTCGTCCATTGCTGGCCGAGAATGCGTTGCCGTTCTTCGTCGGTAATTTCGATCAGATGCTGTCGGCAACAACCGGAACAGTTGTGGCAACTCCAGTTCTGAATCGTTGGCAGTTGCAGAGGGGGAACGGACATCCGACCAGACTAACTTCTCGGGACCTGGAGATCTCTCAGCAACGCAGACGTGTCTGGCTGCTGCGGTTCTTCGGCGACCGGCGGTGGTTCCACCTGGAACACACTGGCAATATCGATCAAACCACGTATGAGACCGTAAGCAGCGCACCCACCGACGACGACTCGCAGGATCAGGTCAGTGGTCTCGGATCTTTTTTTCCTGCGCCTCGTCTGTCTTCGAACTGTGGATTTCTGCTGAGCCGCAGGCGACTTCCGAATGGGAACTCCCAGGCGACCTAATACCGGATGAAACTCGCCATGATCCGACAGAGGCCGAAATGGCTGGTTCTGTGCCGACTTCACCTGAGCGCTCGGCGGCAGAAGCTTCCGTTCCAGCGCGAGAATCAGCTCATCAGTCATCATCTTTGACAGAACCGCTTTGCCCAGTTTGTTCTTATGAGAGACATACCACATCTTCGCGAAAGGCTCGCTGGATCCCGAATCAGTTGCTCCGTGACCAGACAATGTCGGTCGCGCCGCCTTCCCAGCCGCAGACGCAGTGTTACCCGTCGGTGCCGCCCGTCCGGACGGCACTGCTATTCCGTCAGAAGTCGTCGCCGCTGACCAGGATCCGTAGGCGATGTAGGGCGACTTGCTTTCACAAAAGCTCAGCGATTGGTTGTGCCGACCAAGTCGCGCCAGATCTCGAATCAACTGTGTGCAGTTCTCGTATCGCTGTTGTGGTTCTGGAACCAGCGTTCGATGAATGATCAGATCCAGACGCTCTGGAACTTCCGGGTTGATCGACTTTGCCGAAGCGTGCCTTCCCGACTGTTTGGCGGTAAGAAACTCGATGATTGAGTTACCTTTGTACGGCAACTCTCCCGTCAACATGACGAACAGCATCGCGCCCAGCGAAAAGACATCCGACGCCGGAGTCGCGCTGCTGGCATCGCAGGACTGCTCCGGAGCCATGTACTCCGGCGTGCCAAGTCCCGTGCCCGTCGCTGTCATGGACATGTCGGCTTCGACCAGCTTGACGAGTCCAAAGTCAGCGACCTTCGCCATGCCATCACGCGAGACCAGAACGTTCGCCGGCTTGATGTCGCGATGGATAATTCCCAGATTGTGAGCATGCTCAAGAGCAGCAGCGCAGACAAGCGTAATGTGAATGGCATCGCCGACGGACAATCGCTGCTTCCGGTCGAGGATGTCCTGCAGCGAAGCTCCGTCGATGAACTCGATCGCCGCATAGTGGTGCCCACCATCCTCGCCCATCGCGATCGCCCGCACGATGTGAGGGTGATTCAGTAACGCAAGCGACTTTGCCTCTCGAAGAAAGCGTTCCAGCAAAGTCGCGTTGCTGGCGAATTCCCTGGGCAGAAGTTTCAGCGCGACCTGACGACCGAGACTAACCTGCGTCGCCAGGAAGACTTCGCCCATCGCCCCTTCGCCGATCGGCTTCTCGATGCGAAAGTCGCCAAGTTGCCGAATCGAGGAATCACCTGATTTTCGACGCTGGGGATTCGGCGACTTTTCGTTGAAAACGGTTGAGTCCGGGTCGCCAGGTTTCCTGCCTTGTGCATCGAGACCTGGTAGATCAACCGTACTGTCGCCAGCACCCGAATTCGCATCGGACTGAGTATCACCGGCAGGCAGACGAAACTCGGACGAACTCGTCACGAATAGGACTCACTGGGACAAGGCGGAATTGCAGTAGGGCTGTGCGGCGAAAGCCATCAACATCACCGTTCTCGGAACCCCGACTTTTACCGATCGCCGGTAAGAACCTCAACACGCAATTGATAATCCTTCGAGTGAATCTCGAACCAAAGGACTCGATCGGGAAAATCGCCGAATCGGCCATCAGTCATTTGCGGGTTTGAGGACGTTCACAATGCGATAGCGCCAGCAGCGTGTAGGCTGTCACCAGGTTGGGATCGCCTTCGTACCAGCGATCAGCTTCGTTGATCCAGCTTCCGTTCGACTTCTGCTGCTGGGCAAGTGTGGCAACCAGTTCGGTTCGCCAGTCGTGAGTCGTGCCTTCCGCGTCTTTCACTTCTTCGATTTCAAGAACCGACAGAGTCTTCGCGAACGTGTGGTAGTAGTAGTACAGCCCCTGTTTACCGAGGCCCGGATTTTCTTTCACGGAGTAGAACTTCTGAATCCAGTTCAGCGCGGCCTTAACGCGAGGATCATCCTTACCGAGACCGGCATAAACCATGCTCTTCAGACCAGCGTAAGTCATGCTGGCATAAGATCGCAGCCCACCGTTGGCATCAAGTCCGGCTTGTGACGTCCCTCCGGCGGCGGGTGTGTAGTAGAAGCCGCCATCGTTGATCTTCGCGGCGAAAGGTGTGTTGTTGTGCTCGGTCTCCAGGTTCTGGCAGCGGGACACGAACAGCAGCGCTTTCTGCATGGCCGGGTCGTCTGACTTAACGCCTGCTGACTTCAGAGCCTCCAGCAGAAACTGCGTGTTGGAAAGATCTGGTCTCTGATGCTTGCCGTAACCGGCTCCGCCGTAGCCTGGGTCTTCAGGTTTCTGTTCTTCATCCTCGTCCCACTGCAGCCCGCGCAGAAACTTCTCAGCGTTGCGCAGGATGACATTGTACTTCCTGTCCGAATTCGCCGCTGAAAGTGCCAGCATCGCGATGCTGGTTTCGTAATTCCGGTGTTGAGTTTGCGGATGGTAAATTCCTCCGTTGTCTCGAACGAGGCTCGTCAGAAATGTCAGACCGCGTGCTACCGCGGGATCGTCCGCTGGAACGCCATTCTGCAGCAGCGACGTAACACACAGCGCCGTGATCCCAGGCACGTTGGCGGAAGTCCAGGTTCCATCTTCTGACTGAGTCAATTTGAGAAATCGAACCGCCCGACTCCGGACCTGATCCAGCGATGTTGCGATCGACGATGTCTCGTCGGCCGTCGCGGTTCTCAAACCGGTAAACAGAGTCAACATTGCAGACACAAGCAAGCACGCGAATTCGCGACGTTGAAATTTCGACCAGATGTGTCTCATCACTCATACTCCGAAGTCAGTCTCTGAGAAACCTATGACAGCCAACAATTGTCGGCGGTATCGCGTGCCTGCACCAACGTGACGACCGATCAAAAATGTGCCAGCCCCGAACAGCCAAT
>JAQBWV010000303.1 GCA_027624335.1 Planctomycetota bacterium | reverse complement strand
AGAATCTCATGAGCGTCTCACTCCGTCACGATCAGAGCACACCGCCCGGCGACGATGCATCTGCACCAGCGCCGTCGGACACCGACGCGCCGACGATGGCAGCGAGAATCTGCTCAGTCGTTATCTGTGGCCGCTGGGCGTCTCGGCGAGTTCGTCTCGCCGTGGCGGTGGTGTGTATGGCGTTTCTGACATTCCTGCTGCTGGCTGAGGATCCGTGGTCGCTGTTTCGCGCGTTCCCCAACGAAGCGACACGCATTTTGAAACACGGTGTCATCGACAAGGTCTATCACCTGCTGGCTTATTTCAGCATGACGTGTGTTCTGATGTGGTATGCGGCGACCGGAACCCGGCGAACGTTCTATGGCGTCGCCGCCGCTGTCACGCTACACGCGTTCGCGACGGAGCTGCTGCAGCATTTCGTTCCGGAACGGACGGCAGATATCGACGATCTGATCGCCAACCTGATGGGAGTCGCAGCGGGCGTCGTCGCTGGCATGCTGATCCGTCAAACGCTGCCCGTAGAAGATGCAGAGAATAAACACTCACTGAACGCCGCTCCGACGTGTTCCGGGTTCGACTTGTCGCGTCGATCGAGCGAAGATTCAGCGGCCTCTACGCGTAACCGATCTGCGTTATTCGTACCCGGTGTCATCGCTCGTCAGGCGGGCAGGCTGCTGGCGGCGAGGAGTGGAAGACCGACCGCAGCACCGTCAGTCGTCGCTGGAAGCAAGCCGCGATTCGATCGGCTGGCGATGTCAGCGGATCAGATTGCAGAGGTGCAGCGGCGCGAGCTTAACTATCGAATGCTGGGAATTGTCGGCGGCATTTCAGCGTTGGTGCTTGTGTCAACTTACGCGGTACATGGCTGGCAGGTTCAGCGAAGTACGGGCATGCTGGTGCACAGGGCACGCGAAGCGGTGGCCGCCGGCGACACGACGGTGGCGTTGAATTGTTTTCAGCAGTACTGCGAGTTTGCACCGAACGACGTGAACGCGCTGGCCGAGTATGCCCTGCTCCGCGACGATCAGCGTCAGCGGCCCGCCGGCGGCAAGAGCGTGTTCATGCTCTTCGAACGGGTGCTGCGTCGGGACCCCCGACGTGACGATGTGCGCCGTCGGCAGGTGGCTACGGCCATCGAACTGGAGCGCTATCCCGATGCGCTGTCGCATTTGAAAGTGTTGAGACAGTCACATCCGAAAGAAGGGCTGCTGGATTACCAGGCCGGGCTGTGCCACGAACGGATTCAGGATCTGGAGGCCGCCGCCGAGGCGTTTCAGGAGGCGATCGACGACGCGCCGGAGATGATTGAACCCTGGGAGCATCTGGCAAGGATTCAGTATGAAGCACCTAATCAGGCCGCTGCCGCTGAGCAGTTGGTGCAGCGGCTGGTTCAGGTGAACTCAAAGAATGCTGACGCGTGGATCGCTCGGGCACGATTTCGTTTGTGGACGCAGCAGTTCGAACAGGCGGGACAGGACATTGAGCAGGCGGTGGCGCTGGCTCCCGATGCGTATCACGTGTTGCGGGCGGTCGGTGATGTGGGCACGGCTCGAGCCATGCGCGCGAAATCTGAAAGCCGGCTTCCACTGGCCGAGCGGATCGCGATTGAAACCGGAACGCTGCTGACTCGTGGTGCGGAACTGCACCCGCAGCAACGGGACCTGATGCAAATACGGATCGTGCTGGAAGCGGAATTCGGCAGCCTCGATCGAGCGTTTACTCTGGCCAGCGGCCTGTTGATCGAGGAGACATCGTTGCCCGCTGACTCGATTCATGAATTGATGGCCGGGATTGCGATTGATCATGGTCGGACTGTGCAGGCGGCGGCTTCACTCGATCGGCTGCCGCGTACGGCGGTGACTGACGGTCAGCGTTTACGTCTGGAGGCTGCTGTCGCCATGTCGGAGTCGCGCTGGGACGACGCCGTGAAGCTACTGAAAGAGGCTCGTCAGATGCTGGCTCACTCGCCATCGCATCTCCTGAAGGTCGACCTGACTCTGGCCACTTGTCTTGCAGAACTCGGTAACGTCGACGATCAACTCGTGGTGTACCGGCAGGTGCTCAAGTACAAACCGCAGTCCATTGAGGCTCGCGTCGGTCTGGCGTCGACGCTCGCCAGCGCCGGGCAATATCCGGAGGCTCTGGCCGAGTACCGGCAGCTCGTCCATTTGCCGCAGGTGCGGCTTGAACTGGCTCGGCACTTGATTGAATACAATTGGCAGTTTCCGGATATCGCGAGAGACTGGCGTGAAGTCATGGAGCTGCTGGACAGGGCCGAACTGAGCCACGGCGCGACGGTTGAAACCGTGTTACTGAGAGCAGAAGTCCTGGTGGCGCAGTCAGAGTTCGACGAGGCTCGGCAACTGGTCCTGCGGACTCGTCGAGAGAACCCGGAGAATCGCGAATTGCTCGCCATGCTGACGCGGATCGCTGAACAGTCGCGCGATGAGATTGAACTGGCACGGCTCAAGGCGCAAACGCTCGAATTGTCAGACAACAGTGAAGACGTGGAGCGGCAGCTTCGGCTGATGCTGCTGGAAACTCCAGACGACGGAGACTCAGCGATCACTCTGATGCGGCATTATCTTCAGCAGAATCGCACGGATCAGGCGCTCGCGACATTCCAGAAGCATGCTCCGCAGATGGATCGCTTCGCCCTTTCGCGGACGTATGAAGTGTTCGGTGACGTGACCCGCGCAACGGGATTGCTCGAGCAGGAACTTCACGACCATCCGACTAGTATTGATGCGCTGTGGGCACTTTCGGATTTGTTGATCCGCCATGATCGAGGAGACCGTGCCGAACCGCTGCTGGAGCATTTGCTGAAACTCCAGCCGAACGTTTCCAACGAAATCATTGGATCAAGTCGCCGTCGACTGGCGGTGATTCTTGCGAAAAAGCAACACTACCGGGCGTTTCAGCGAGCCGTCGCGCTGATGGATCAGAATGCGGCCCAGTCGTCAACGCTGGCCACCGACGATCTGCGGGCGATGTCGACCGTCTTTCACTTTTCGCCGCAACGAAGCGATCGACTGGTCGCGATAGGGCTGCTTGAAAATGTCGACGACCGAGGGCAGATGCTGCCCGAAGATCGCTGGCAACTGGCGAATCTCTATCGCGAAGTCGGGTTGACCGAGAAGGCGGCTCCGCAGTTTCATCGCGCGGCAGCAAGCGGTCTCGTGTCTCCGGCGTTCCTGCGCGAGTTTGTCGTCTTTCTCATCGAGTCTGGCGAGTTGCTGGAGGCCGGGAAGCAGTTGAGTCGACTTGCCGTTGATTTCCCTCAGGCTGACCGAGTCCGACTGCAGGCTGTTCATCACGCCGCGCTGGGACACTCAGATAAAGCCATCGCTGTGCTGGATGAGTTCGTCAGTGATGAAGCATCCGGATTGACTCAGGTCAACCGCCTGTTGCATGCCGCTGAAACATGTCAAGAACTTCTGAAAAGTCGAACGACCGCAACAGAGATGGCGCTGAGTCCGGCAGTGGATCGCTACCTGCAAGCCGCTGTGGATGCTGACCCGAATCAGGTTAAGAGTCTGGTTGTCTGGTTGCTGGACCGGGACCGGGACGTTGAAGCCTTTGAACTGCTTGAAACTGTCTGGCAGCACCTGCCCTCAGAGACAGCGGCAAATCTTTCTTTAGCGATGCTTCGGTCCGGTTCGAATCGCAGCCGACGCGATCGCGTTGAGCAATACCTCGTCGCAGGAAGCCGGGAACAGCCGAAGTCACTGGAACTGAAACTGTGCCTGGCAGACTTGAAGTCGCTCGGCGAGCAGTATTCCGAAGCGGAAGACCTGTACCGCGAGATTCTACTGACGGACGCTCGGCACGTTCCGGCCTTGAATTCACTGGCGTGGGGACTGGCCATGCGGGGGCGTTTACTGGATGAGGCATCAACGTTCGTGGAACGGGCGATCGACCAGGCAGGGCCGGTTCCGCAACTGATGGATACTCGCGGTTGCGTGAAACTCGCCCAGTCCAGACTGCGAAGTGCGACCGATGACTTCCTGGTTGCCACTGATGCCGGCGGCGATCCAACGACGTTTCTGCACCTGGCACTCGTCCAGGCGGAATCGGGAAACGTTGAACAGGCGGACGCGACACTAAAGCACGCCATTGAGGTCGGTCTGCGAGCAGCTCAGCTGCACCCGTTTGACCGGGAACTGCTGGTGCGGCTGAAGTCACTGGTTCCGAGCGGTGGGCCTCCGAGTCTTCGGACTCTGAGTGAGCAGTCAGCTCTTGATCTGTAGTCAACCGGCCGCTGGGAACCGGCCCTGCCGAAACTCCCGCCCTCTCACATGCATGACGCCAGCGGCGGACGCAGTTACAGTCGATGGCTGTTTCAAGTGTTCCCTTGATCTGCCTCGATGGAGTATTGCCATGCGGTTAACTCGTTGTCTGTTTGCTGGGCTGGCAGTTGTGGCTGCCGCATCTTCATTCGCTCTCGCAGGCCAGCAGGATGGTCGGCTGGATGTCTACTTCATTGACGTTGAAGGTGGAGCGGCGACGCTGTTTGTGACTCCGGCAGGTGAGTCGCTGCTGATCGATTCGGGATATCCAGGCTACGACTTCCGCGACCGGGACCGTATCGTCGATGTCGCAAAGAATCATGCACAGATCAAGCAGATTGACCACGCACTGGTTTCGCACTGGCATCTCGATCATTACGGCAATCACGCCGCGCTGACGGAGAAGATTCGGATCGGCAACTTCTGGGATCGAGGAATTCCTGCCACTCTGGAAGAGGACAAGAACTTCGAAGAACGCATCGTCGCGTACCGAGCGGCTTCGCAGAATCAATCAAAGACAATCAAGGCTGGCGACAGTCTTCCACTTAAGTCGGGCAGTACGTCATTGGCGATGAAGGTCGTGACCGCCAGTCGCGAAGTGATTGAGAATGTCGGCGAGGCTAATCCGTTTGCGAAACTCCATGAGACTCAGCCTGTTGACCGGTCCGACAACGCAGCCAGCATCAGCCTGATGACGAGCTTTGGCAGATTTCGATTCCTCTGCTGCGGAGATTTGACCTGGAACATCGAAGCGAAGCTCGTTACGCCGAACAATTCACTGGGACAGGTCGACGTCTTCATGGTGACACACCACGGCCTGCCGAACAGCAACAATCCTGCGCTCGTACTGGCGATCGATCCGGTCGTTGCCATCATGTGCAACGGCCCGACAAAAGGCGGACACGAGCAGACTCAGCAGACGCTCCGTAAAGTGAAATCGCTGAAAGATCTTTACCAGCTTCATCAGAACGTGAATCTGGCAGCAGACCAGCAGGCACCCGCCGAGTTCATCGCGAACGTCGGCAAGCTGGGTGAGTGCGCCGGAGTGTTCGTCAAGATGTCCGTCGCTGCCGACGGCGACAGCTACACCGTACAGATTGGCGCTGACGGGAAAGTTCGCGAGTACCAGTGCCGCAAGTAGTGATTCTTATGGTCGGCGTTCCTTTTTCAGCGGTCCCGTGAGGACACATTCCAGATCGCGACCGCGTACACGCTTCAGGGTGGCCAGTTCACTGTCATCCCAACGCGAGTCCGGGACGCCGGACACGAACCAGTTGCTGCCGTTGTCGGCGAGCAGCATTCCATACTTCTTCAGGGTGACCAGGATGACCTGAGCGCTGCGCGGGAAGCCCTGGATATCGTAGTCAGCTCGAAGCCGAACCCGCAGTCCCATGGGTGGGAGATTGGCGTCGGTGTGCCGGCTGGCGAAGTGGCGAGCCGGGTGAATGTACGCGCGCTGAGTTCGCTCAACCGTGAATCGAAGCGCGTGTCGGATCTCGCCCGCAGCGACTTCTTCGTAGCGGACGAGTCCGGGAAAGATGGGGAGACCGGCAGCGTCGGCGGAAGTCCAACCGTCGGGTCTGAGTTCGTCGGAGCTGAGATCAAAGATCGCTCCGGAACCGGCTCGCCATCCGGTGACGGGATCGGGGATTGCCTGGAAGAGTTCGTACAGCAGCTTCTTTCGCGGATCGATCATGATGATATGACGGTCGCTCTCGAACGGAGCGTTCGGGCCGCCTTCAATCGGAACGGCAGGAGGGATGGGATACGGACCGGGATCACTCTCATCGTCGTACTCAAACTTGACGGCCACTTTCGGCTGGTCCGCAGGAACAACGACGAACGGAATGCCGTTCGGAACGCCGTTCCAGACCTCGCCGAAATCCGGATGCAGTCCTTTTGACTCGCTGATCGAGCGGATCCACGTGTCCGATTGACGATGAACAGGCAGCGACGAGATGTCCTGATTCCACGAATTGTCTTCGGTAAAAATGCCAACTTCCCCGTGTTGAGTTTTGAGAACCGGAGTTGCTGGAACATTTGGTGGGCTGGAATCTCGAGAGGGACGTTCCGGCAGGTCCACATTCTGAAACGGCTCCGCAGCCGGTGTATCCTCAGCGAAGAATTTGTCGGGTGAGCCATGAACTTCCAGCTTGACACTTTCGACCGGCGGGTTGGATGAGGCCGACGATGTTGCTTCACCCTGGGGATCAAAGACTGTTCCGAGAAAGAATGAGCTCACCGCAACCAGAAGGTACAGCGGCGGATGGGCGGACGGATTCATTTTTGTGATTCCCGGATCCTGACGCGGTGAAGCCGCAACCAAAGAGTTCTGTGACTATGCTGTTTTTTACCGCAGAGTTCGCCGAGGAATAAAAACCTTGCCTGCCGGGCACGAATGGTCACGCGGTTGACGCAGTGATTCATTGCTCAACAATAGCTCTTGAGGCTGGCGGATGTGCATCTTGAGAAGGGAACATCAGACTTCCCGGCACGTGTCCGAGCCTGGGATCGGTTTGTCGCGTGAAAACGGCAACGACTCCACGCTAAAGTAGTCGGTTCCCCTTCAATCCGGGGCACCTGGTCCAGCCAGTATCTAATAGCAGTACGACAGTTTCGGTATGTCCGACGCTGGCGATAGACGTTGCGTTTCGGGGAGTTGTGAATGCCTGTAAAAGTTCGGTGTGAGTGCGGAGCTGGAATTTCCGCTCCAGACGCCGCTCGCGGAAAAGTCATCAAATGCAAAAAATGCGGCGAGCCAGTTCGCATCCCGAAGGGAAATGCAGACGCAGGTAGTGAAGGCAATGCTCCCCGCCGAAAGAAAGCTGCCGGGCCGCGTCCGTCAA
>JAQBWV010000302.1 GCA_027624335.1 Planctomycetota bacterium | reverse complement strand
CCTGCTGCAAGCGTGTGGCGACCGTAACACGGCCATTCGGTCCTCCGTCGGCTCCGCGGATCAGGGCGGCTACGAATGCGGACATTCGCTCGTCCTGAGTGTGGACCATGAGTTCGATAAACAGGTCTCCGAACGATTCTCCGTCAAGAGCACCGCCCATAAATTCAACGACGTTTTCACGCATTCCAGTCGAGTGGTCTAACTGCTGTCTGACCTGCGACGGCCACTCCGCAGAAATGTCGAGCATGTCAGGTTCAGGCCACGTCGAATCGTTGGTCCACAGCAAAACGCCAGCACCGACGAAGTAGTAGATCAGTGAGTCGTGAAGAAACCGAACCTGATCACCGTCACGCCGGATCAGCGAGAATTCCTGCAAAGCCCTTGCCGTCTGGCGAGAGAACGGCTTCGAGACCCACGGAGCGTTGTGCCACTCGTCCGCCCGAGGCCACCAGGTGCCAGCGCCGCGCTGTCCGCTGACTGGGCGTATCAGAGCGTTCACAAACTGCTTTCCGGAAACGGAAACAGTGCCTTCTGGTTGAGCGATGATCATCGCCGCCAATCGCGTCATCGCGGCTCGAACGGTATCGTGGTCGATGTCGTCATCGAAATCCTCAGTCGTCATTTCTGCGAGCTGAGCATTGGATCGATCGCGGTCGAGGTAGAGCTGAACGACCTGGCCGTACAGGTCGCTCAACGTTCGAACCTTCGAGAACTCGGCCGGCCCGAGGAGCGAGCAGAAATGCATCAGCAGCGGAGTCGAAACCAATGCCTCATCTCCCTGCTGATCTCCAGCATGGCGACTCAGTAGCGATCCCAGCTGCCTACATTCGGCGTCGATGTCGCGATCCGGAAAGTCGATCCCAGAGCGGAAGAAGACATCCTTCTCGAACTCGCGCACGTTTCTCAGGTAGCTCGTAGCCTCAGACGAATTCAGCGGAAGAAGATCATACTTTCGAAACTGGCCTCGCTTCGGGCTCAGGAGTTCGCAGGGCGCATCGTTCGTGGCCGAGGAACGGTAAGCAACAACCGCGCGATGGCCGACATCACGCCACGCACTGAGAAACCGCTGCAGGTCCCGGGCAACGGCCTCACGGGCTTTCGAGCTCCAGGCGTTGAGATCAAAGAACAGCAACAGTTTCAGCTCAGGCTGATCCAGCCAGTGCTTCAACCCGGCCACGTCCATTGCGCCGTTAAGATTGCAGGCATTCAGAATGAGACGTTCGATGAGCTGGTTCTCCGCGAAATCATCGATCGCATCGACGTTGATCCAGCAGGGCAGGTAATCACCCAGCAGTGGGACATCACCAGACGACGACGCGCGGACGCAGTCACAGAACGCCTTTCTTGCAGCAACTGTTTTGCCCGAACCGCTCCTCGCTGCAAGAAAGATCGAGCTGAGGTCGTTCTTCTGATCGAGCGTGCGGATCAATGCCGTTAGATCATCGTGGTGAATCCGATCTGGCGAACTGGAATCGAGATAGCTGTGCTCACCGTCCGCCAGTTCGACGACCTTGACTGGCAGATAGGTCACCATGTCCGGCTTGGTGTGGTAGAAAAACTGCTCACTGTTGAGCGACTGCCGAAGCGCCTGCTGATCTGCGCCACGGGCGTTCCGTCGCATGTCATCCAGAGCCAGCACATCACGGAGCGACTGTTCCCAGGACTTCTGACTTCCCCAGCCCATCTCCTCGACAACATGCTCGCGAAAGGGAGTCTGCCTGTATCGCTGAACGCGTTCGAATGTGGAAATTGAAGTCACTCACATTCTCCAGAATCGTCTGTTTTGTCCGGTCCACACGAGAATATTCTTTTGTCTGGCACGCTCAATACAGCGCGACCGAAGCATGCGTCCGACAGAGCGAGCAGTCCGAGATTCAGACATCCCGCCAAATCATCGAATGGCGATAGTCCGAGCAGACAGCGATCACGGATTGGGGGGCCCAGTCGCAACCACGATGCGTCCGATTCGGGTCTGATTCCGCAAATCTCTTCAACGCTTCGATTTGCTGCTGATACACAGCAAAGCACTTTTCATCCGCCATCCGTTTCCACAATTTTATCGACCGTTCGTCATACACCACCAGCACCACCTTGAACGGCTGACGCAGTGCGATTGCTACGGCTTCCGCGTCGACAAACGACGTTGCGATTCCAGTGGCACGGATATGCGAATTCACCAGGCGGGCCAACACGTCATTCCAGTTTCGATGGCTGACATCAATCTCTGAGTCATCCGGGAACAGGTCCGACATGCTGACTGCAATCGGCACCTGAAAGTTGCTTCGATCCCCGACCTTTTCTTTCTGGACTTCGAGTAGAAACTGATCGGCAAACCACGTCGAGACAGCCTCGGGAGTGATGTCATCCCGGTTGCTCCTGTCGCGGGGAGTGATGCCATCCTGACTGCTTCTGTCGAATGGAAGCACGACCACCTGTGGCTGGGCCTTGTCAACTTTCCGATAGGGGGTGAGGTTCGTGATCAGATCACGCAATGGTTGCAAGTCGGTTTCATTCAGCACCTTGCTGTCGCGGCCGGATTCAACCGGTGGCGCGGGAACGCCTCCCGCTGTCGCTCGATAGGAATCGAATCCATCTGCCAGCAGTCCAGTGCTGAAGGCATCTTTCAGCGAGGTGACAAAGCAGTCGTCAGGCAGTCCTGCTCCTTCGAACGCAGTAATGACGTCGTGGCGATTTCCGGCCGGAAATATCATGTTGAGGTGCGGCACAACACGTTGCAGTGCCACGATCGCACGCACCTTGGGGCCTATTCCGCCGACATTACTCACTCCACCGTTGTTCGTAAGCTCTCCGGTGGCAACCAGCGGAGGAACGCTTAACTGGTTGTGCGCCGCCCATGCCGCGATCGCCACTGCCAGTTCAAGCGAGCGACCTAAGATACTGACATCGGCAGGAACAAGCTGTTCAAGAACATCGGTTGCGGCAGCGAGGTTCCAAGGGCAATCAGGAGTGTCGTTCTGTACTGGCGACAACTCAATCAGAAACCGCCATCCGTCAATCTCTGCAGCCGGAATACCGGCATTCGCGAGAGCGTTAGGGAGAACTTCTGAAAGATGACGGGCGTCGTCCGGCAACCAGGCGAAAAAACTCCAGGGAGCGACCGACAGTGATGGCTCTGATTTGTCCTGCTTTCGGAGTACGCGGACGTTCGCCGAGGCAAGGCGTCCCGTTTCCTCGGCATCGTTCCCTGCTGTCGGAAACAGAATGTGGTAGGCACCAATCTCGTCAGTTTCCAATCGACGGCGAAGATCGCGAACCTCTTCAATGTCAGGACAGTCGCCGGCGTGTGTCCGGAGTGACTCAAGCACTTGTTCCCAGTCTTCGTCGCAATTCCGAAGGTGCCATTTTCGATACGCGGCTCGCAGCCAGGCTTTGACGAGCTCTTCACGGTGATCCAGTAACGGACGGCGGCTGAAGGCCTCCATGGCCTGGGCAAGTCGTTCGATGCAGACTTCAGGCTCAATTCTATTGTCGTCTTCGTTCCAGAGTCGTTCCAGGTCAGAGATTGATTCCTGAAACGCCCGACCAAAACCGTCGCTACCGATACGGTTGATGGCTCTACGTATCTCTATAGCCGTCGTTTCGTGCATTCCGGTAAACGGCCGAAACATACTGATTGTCCCTGATCAATGATGACTCAGTTTAGGCCGCGGATGATACAGACTCGACAGGTACCGATGCGAAGCGCGGGGGCGAATTTCCTGAGAATCAGAGAGCAACGCAAGGTCCCTGGCACGCGACGAGCCAGCTGTCCGGATCGGCCACTGGACAGGAACACCCCAGATCGACGGCAAGTTTCAGGTTCCCTTCTCGATTGCTGATTCCTTCCAGCGTGGGAACCAGACGCAGCACGTCACACAGCCGCGAAGCCAGGGACTGTTGCCTCTGCTGTCTGGTGGTGCTCGAAAGCGACTCGTGGCTGAGGGCCTGTTGAATCATCGCAAGCGTGTCAGGTTCGTCGATGCCCAGTGCTTCCGACAGGTGGCGAAGTCGAACCGGCGACAGGAGCAGCAACACGGTGTGACGGTATGGTTCCAGCCACAGGTCGACTTCAAAGTGATCGGCTTCACGAACAGGCTTTGAATTGAAGCCGGTGAATGTCTCAGCTCCAAGATCAGGGAATCGATGTTGCTCCGGCTCCGAGACCGATTCCGGATCGGCAAAGTCGAAGACCAGCAGTGCCGGCGATGACATCTCGGGAGCAGCCATTTCACGCTGGGGCGTCCTTTGTTGTCTTGTTGCTCCGACCGCTTCCGCGCGCCGCTTCATGGATTCGTAAAGTGCTTTGTTGGTTTCTGGTGAGTAGCCGAAGTCCTGCGGTTCGGACGGAACTTCAAACATCCACTCTTCACGCAGTTTCTGCCGCAGTTGCTCGCGAAAGAACTGGACAACTGAAGTTTGACCGCCATCTTCCCAGATCGATACCTCAGTCGCCTGGCGGTATCGGCTGTACGGGTCGAACAAGGCATGAACATTCATGATTGAGATTCCTTCGGAGAACGGGAAGTGGTTCGAAATCGATCACTTCGAGTTTGATAAGAGTTGTATGCCAGTGTCTGAGATGCGTCTGGAAATCTCGATCGGGTGACTTGCCGGAATGATCTTCAGGTCTTCGCTGTCAGATCAAACGACAGATGCTGCTGTCATTTTCTCTGCTGACTGCAGGTTTCTGAAATCTGGACGGAAAGAACCATTCATGACGGCCGCGTTCATTCCACGCTGTTCGCCTATTCTTTCGCAGCTTCCTTCTCGCGTTCTTTGAGCTGTGCATGGACTGACTTCAACGCCGATCTCAACCGCCCCATGCTGCCAATCACGATAGCTGCCAGCAGTGGTGTTCGGATGGCTTCATCCACCTCTGCCCACGACTGCGGCACCTCTCCTGGTACTGCCCAGAGGCGCAATGTGCGGCTGCATTCTTCAAGAGTAGCGTCGTCCAGTTGAATGCCGGGGAGGATAAACTTCGTGTCGTTCCTTAAGTCATTTGGTTCACGAGTTTTCTCCCCAGTACCTGCTTGTCTCGTTTCGCCATCCTTCCAGCAAGTGACCACTCGATCCATCTCGTCAACGAGTTCTCCGTTCTCTTGAAGTAATGCCGCTGGCGACAAGCCTGGTTCGCCTGCCATGAATTTCAACGCTTCCGATCGAGTCATGCATTCTTGTATGCACTCAAGCAGAGTTCTGTCCGGCTGCTGCGACTTGACGGTCGTGAACATGCCATCGACGAATCCTTTGTAATCTCCAAATCCCTTTCGTGATTTCCGGACGGCTGGGGCATCCGGTTCGTCGGCCATCCGCATTGGCAGCTCCTGAATGCCGATCAGTACGCTTTCGCAGTCATACTCACGCGGATGCGATTGCGGGAGCGATTCGAGCCAAGGAATGAGAGCTCCGCACTCGACGATGCCGCCATTCACCACTGCTTTCATCAGTTCCGCTGCCGCAGTCTTTGCCTTGTCGATTCGTGAATCATCCGTCAGCAATAAAGTAAGTGATTCCAAAGTGGCGCATAATTCAGGGTACTGTTCGGAAACAAAACCGCCTTCAGGCCGAGTCTCAATCAAGGCTGTCAGGGCCTGCTGCAGTAATGGAATTCGAAACTGCTCTTCTGTCGTGAAGTCCTCACAATCTTCAACTAACTTTTGGCAGTTGCCCGCCAGTTGCTTCGAGAATGCCAAAAGCGAGGACTCGATTTCCCCGTCAATACAGACGGCATGAGCGGCGGCGACAATCTGTTTCTCAAGTGTTTGGAGTTGACGAGTGATTCTCGACACAGCGGCATTGTCGCCAGTGTCGATGTAGACAGCAGCAAATCGCCCTCTCCACCCATGGTTCACGTTTCGAAGTCCTGCGATTTTGAAATACAACCAGGAACGGCGACTGAGCGTGCAAAAGTCTGACAACACTCGCACCACTAACTCGCGTTGTCTGAATATATCTCTCCTCGTCTCAAGAACCCAATCCTGGTGCTGCTGTTTGTCAGTGTCATATTGAAAACCTTCGAGTTCACCGCAGTGAGCATTGCCAAACCCATACCCGATTCCGTTGCCCAGCTTCTCGTAATCGATGATGCGGCGAGTGATCTCAGTATTGGTGACGTACGACAACATCCGCCGACAGGCACGATCCAGTACCTTGTCAGCTGCAAATTCGACGGCTTCGTCGACTTGACCTTTTTTTACTCTCTGCTGCGCTATTCGTTCTGCGTGAATGGAGACGCCGTAGCGGAGTAGGTCCTGGTCCCGCATGAAAGAATCCTTCTGTCGATTCTCGCCGAGAACGATCTTCAGGAGTGCCGTATTCGGTAAGTATAGTTTGTCGAAAACGGGCATCTGGAAAGGCTCCATCAGGGAATGGCCGACGTGTGTATGGAAATTTACAGGCGGATCAATCTACCGACCCAGATGCCGGATTGGAATTCAGTTGAGGTCCGAGCGGAATCGGGGCGTCAGCGGCAACTCGACGGTGCTGTGGTCGGTCTCCTCGAGTCCGTCCGGCAATGAGTTGTCCGTATCCATCGCTGCCATCACCGTCGTGCCGAGATAGCGGTGAAACTGATCGGACGAGAGCTCTGCGTCTTCAAGTCCAAGCGTGGCCTCGAAACGCACTTTAGGAAGGCTACAGAACCGACCAATCTTGATCTGGTCATTCAACTGCATGTAATGCAGCACAGCCTTGTCCTGTGCCTGCTTGTTTAACTGGCTGATGTCGCCGATGACGGAGCTGACGAAGCGAATCAATTCGCCGTCCTCATGCAGCTCGATGATGGCATACGCCGAGCTCAGCGGAATAATCCAGCTGTCGTTTTCGTTTTTGAAAAAACTCACGTCTCTGTCTTCCAGCATCCATTCAATTTGTGTGGCAGTTACGGACATTCTTATTTCCTTCTTTCCAGGACAGGTAGGATCGCATCGGAATATGACGGAAGCATTAATGGGACTTCGGCGAACTCAGCAGGCCAGCGAATACGCTGATGTGTCTCCGTCGTAGAACTCGCTCATGTAGGTGGACCACTCGGCGAGTCTCTCTTTAGCCGGCTCCTCGAAGGCGTTTTCGCAGTCGTCTTCCAGCATCTGGTTGGTGAAGACGTCCAGTTCACGGCGGTCGATCTGATGGGCACGAATCATTTCAGCACTATCCTGGTTA